>CACYMI010000043.1 GCA_902775385.1 uncultured Bacteroidales bacterium | reverse complement strand
TTCGGCTGGTTTGACTTCATGACAGCCATGTTCATCATGCCCTTGGGCGGAATATTCATATCGCTGTTTGCCGGCTGGTTCCTGGAGGACAATCTGCTGACGGACGAGCTGACCAACCACGGGACGCTGAAGGTAAGAGGTCTGCATGTACTGGTTTTCCTGATAAAATGGGTAGCCCCCATTGGTGTGGGAATGGTTTTCCTGAATGAAATGGCTAAAGTGGTTAATCAAGGATGAAAGTGACGGAGAAAAGAGATAATTTCACCAGTAAGCTGGGTGTAGTGCTGGCGGCTGCCGGCAGTGCCGTAGGTCTGGGAAATGTATGGCGATTCCCTACTGAGGTAGGCAATAACGGAGGGGCTGCCTTTATTCTGATATATCTGCTGTGTGTGATAGGGGTGGGTGTCCCCGTAATGATGAGCGAGTTCCTGATAGGCCGTCATACCCATGCCAATACCATTACGGCATTCTCTAAACTGGCCCCCGGCAAATGGTGGAGGATTGAGGGCGTGGCCGGTGTCTTTGTGGCATTCCTGATTCTCTCATACTATACAGTTATCAGCGGATGGACGTTGTATTATCTGGTACAGTCCCTTCGGGGCGGTCTCCTGGTCAGTCAGGATTACTCGGCTTACTTTACCGCCTTTTCATCGGATCCCTATATACCTATTATATATGCAGCTGTCTTCATGCTGATGACACATTGGGTGATAGTGCGCGGTGTTCAGTCTGGCATTGAGCGTTTCTCCAAGATTATGATGCCCATGCTGCTGCTGATTATAGGTATCCTGGTGGTTTGTTCCTTCGGTATGCCCGGTGCGGGCACCGGCTTGCGTTTCCTGCTGAAGCCTGATTTCAGTAAGGTGACTGCCAGTGTGGTACTCAGTGCCATGGGGCAGGCATTCTTCTCGTTGAGCCTGGCAATGGGATGCCTGTGCACCTATGCTTCCTATTTCACCTCTGACACCAAATTGGTGAAGACGGCTTTCAGCGTCTGTTCCATTGATACCTTTGTGGCTGTGCTGAGCGGCTTTATTATCTTTCCTGCTGTATTCAGCGTTCCCAATGTAAATCCGGATGAAGGCCCCGGTCTGGTGTTCGTAACCTTACCCAACGTCTTTAACATTGCCTTTCATAACGTTCCTGTGTTGGGCTATGCCTTCTCTGGTATGTTCTATTTGCTGCTCCTTCTGGCTGCCCTTACCAGCGCCATGTCCTTGCACGAGTCGGTTACGGCTTATGTGATAGAGTCCATGGGGATTCCCCGTAAGAAGGCTTCTGCCATGGTATCATGCAGCTGTATGGCTCTGGGTGTGCTGTGCAGCCTCTCTTTCGGCGTACTGAGCGATGTTACTGTTTTCGGTCTGACATTCTTCGGGCTTTTTGACTTCTGCGCATCCAAGATCATCATGCCGGCAGGCGGACTTGTCATCTGCCTCTTCGCAGGTTGGTATCTGGACAGGAAACTTGTCTATAATGAACTGACCAATGGAGGAACCGTACCGTTCCGCTTGTTCCGCCTGTATGTATTTCTTGTCAGATACGTCGTGCCCGTTGCCATTGCGCTCATCTTTATCAATGAATTGTTCGGATGAGCCGTCTGCCTGTTCTTTCCCGTTCGGCACGCCGGGGCCTTCTTCTGCTGGAATGGCTGCTTGTCATTATTATCTTAGGTGTCTGTGTTTTTTCTTGGCATAAGTCCGGGGACGAGGCTGTCCTGAGGAATGAACAGACTTCCTCCGGCGGGAAAAGGCAGTCCTCTGCAATAACCTATGCTGTAGCTGAAGAGAAGGTCGAGACCTTCCCCTTTGATCCCAATACAGCTGACAGCACGGCACTGCTAAGGCTCGGGCTGGCGCCCTGGCAGGTCAGGGCCGTATATAAATACCGGGCCAGGCATGGCAGGTATCATACTCCCGGGGATTTTAAACGTCTGCCCGGAATGACGTACGAGCTATGGGAACGGCTGGGGCCTTATGTGCGGATAGCACGCCGGTTCCGGTATATAGATGAGGCTGATAGGCAAAACTCCCGTACACACGGATCTTCTGTGCCCGAAGATGCGGAGGTTGCCGGTGTCGTCCGCATGCCGGATTCCGTTCCGTCCCGTCCTGCCAAGTACGAGTCTCTGACCGTTGTTGATATCAATACGGCAGACACTGCGGAGCTGATGCGTATTCCCGGAATAGGAGAATACAGGTCCCGGAAGATTGTGGAGTATCGTCGCAGGCTGGGCGGTTTTACCAATACCATGCAGGTGATGGAGGCTTGCCAGATGCCTGACGGAATCCTGCAATGGGTTAAGGTAAATACGGATGTGCCTGTCAGGAAGGTTAATGTGAACAGACTCTCCCTGCAACGGCTGATGAGCCATCCCTATATCACCTTCTATCAGGCCCGTGCCTTGGTGGAGTACCGTAAGGCGCATGGCGACATAAATAATATTGATGAACTGAAGGGATTGGAGGGCTTTACACCCCTGATAATAGAAAAACTCCAGCCTTATCTGGAGTTTTGATTTTTTTTTGTGGTGCCACCAGGAATCGAACCGGGGACACAAGGATTTTCAGTCCTTTGCTCTACCAACTGAGCTATGGCACCTTGCCTTTCCTTTGAAAACGTGTGCAAAGATAATGCTTTTCGTCCAAACCACCAAGAAATCCCACGAAAAATAGCTCAGTAACCGGTAAACAGTAAACTAACCACTAACCTCTAACCACTAACCGCTAACCTCTAACCACTAACCGCTAACCTCTCCTTATTTCAGCGGATTCCATCCTTGCGCTTTCAGCTCAAATTCGCTGCCGTCCCGGCAGATAAGCATCTTGCCCAGGTTCTCCTTGGTGATATATCCTATTACCTTCACGTCCTCTATCTTCTCTATGGCATCCTTGTCGGTAAGCGGAATGGTGAAGAGCAATTCATAATCCTCTCCTCCGTTCAGGGCGCAGGTGGTAACGTTCATGTTCAGTTCCTCGGCCATTGCTGCCGTCTGGTAATCCAGGGGGATGCGGTCCTCATACACACGGCAGCCCACCTTGCTTTGCGAGCAGATGTGCATAAGCTCGCTGGAGAGCCCGTCGCTGATATCCATCATGCTGGTAGGATGTATGCCGGCCTTGGCCAGAGCCTCGATGATATCCCTTCGTGCTTCCGGTTTCAACTGCCTTTCCAGAAGGTATTCATAGCCCGAGAAGTCCGGCTGAAAATCATCTTTGATATTTTGACTATTTGATTTTGAATTCTGAATCTGTGAATCATACACCGCCTTTTCGCGTTCCAGCAGTTGCAGTCCCATATAGGAGGCGCCCAGGTTTCCGCTTACACAGATCAGATCCGTCTCCCTGGCACCGTCCCGATACACAATATCATCCGGCATGGCCTCACCGATGGCGGTAATGCTGATAGCCAGACCGGTCAGGCTGCTGGTAGTGTCACCGCCAACGATATCTACATGATGTTTCTCGCAAGCCAGTCTCATGCCCGCATAAAGTTCCTCTATATCCTCAACCGTGAACTTCTTGCTTATTGCCAGGCTGACCGTAATCTGACGCGGTGTGGCGTTCATGGCATATATATCGCTCAGATTAACCATCACCGCCTTATAACCCAGATGCTTCAGGGGTACGTACATCAGGTCAAAGTGAACACCTTCCATCAACAGGTCGGTGGTAACCAGTGTCTGTGTGCCTTCTGTAGGGTTCAGTACGGCACAGTCATCTCCCACACCCTTCAGGGTGCTGGGACTCTCGTTATTCAGATTCTCTGTGAGTCGGCGTATCAGACCGAACTCTCCCAATTCAGCTATTTCCATCTAATTTAGTTGACAGTTGACAGTTGACAGTTGATAGTTTGTCTTCCTTCAACCGTCTTATTATTGATGTTAATATTTTTATTATCTCAGCACAATCGCTATTAAGCGAATTGTATGCTATATCATTTAAATATCTTGTTTCATGTAGCAAATCCAACCAATACTCCGTTTCGTCAGCTTCTTTGAGCGCGATGTTAAGTTTATTAAGGAAATCCATACGCGATTGGGCGTTTTTGGATTCCCTGGTGTTAGCTCCAATACTTGTTCCACAACGAAGCAATTGTTTGGACATTATTGTTTCCTTTTTCTGTTCTGTTAGGTACTTATAACAACCGATAATGCGTAAGGCAAAATCCCTGCTTTTCTTTCCAACAATACTACTTGCCATAACTCTCACCTGTCACCTGTCAACTGTCAACTGTCAACTCCTCCTAATCATTTCCTCCATGAGGGCGGCCATCTTGGGCTGTGCCTCATTGGCGGCCTTCTGCACATCCTCATGGGTGACTTTCACAATCTTACCGTTTACTCCCAAGTCGGTAATGATGCTGATACCGAAACAGCGTATGCCGCAATGGTGGGCTACAATCACTTCCGGTACGGTACTCATGCCCACGGCATCAGCACCCCAGTGGGCAAACATACGGTATTCTGCAGGAGTCTCGTAGGTGGGACCCTGTGTTGCCAGATATACACCATGCTTAACCTTTATCTTCAGTTCTACGGAGATACTGTCAGCCAGTTCCACCAGTTCCGTATCGTAGGCCTCGCCCATATCGGGGAAACGCGGTCCGGTGGGAATGTTGGGCCCATGCAACGGGTTCTCCGGCATGTAGTTGATATGGTCTGTGATAATCATCACGTCGCCGATGCGGAAACTGGGATTGGTACCTCCGGCAGCATTGCTTACGAACAGAGTCTTGATACCCAGCTCATACATTACCCTGATAGGGAATGTTACTTCCTGCATGCTATAGCCTTCGTAATAGTGGAAACGGCCGTCCATGGCCATAATATCCTTGCCGCCTAACTTCCCGAATATTAGCTGGCCGCTATGGCCTTCTACTGTCGAGACCGGGAAGTTGGGAATGGAACTGTAAGGGATACACAGTGATTTTTCTATCTTTTCCGACAGACGTCCTAAACCTGTTCCCAAGATAATAGCTGTCTGGGGTTTATTGGGCATTTTCTCTTTAAGCCATGCCGCTGTTTCAAGAATTTTTGTGTACATAGTCTATGATTTGTTCTTTAAGGGTAGTTTCTTTTTCTTTCAGAATCTCAATCTCTATAGGGAATACGAACATATTGTCACGAACCGTTGCGCTCAACCCCTGCAGATTCTTCAGGCGCGTAGCATCTTTCTCCGTTGTCACAATAATCATGGGCTTAGGAATCTTCTGCGCCGCCTCGTTAATCTCCTTGACGTTCTGTTGGCTGAAATAGTGATGGTCAGGGTAAGAGAGGGGGGTAACGTGCTGAGCAAATTTCCGCATGTCCTGTTCCATCTGTTGCGGATTACCGATGCCGGTTATCAGCAGCACATGCATACCGTCCTTGCGGAGCTGTTCCAGAGGCATTTCCCCTTCCGCAAACAGCTTCTTCAGATTTCCGTACTTGAAAGTACTGTAGTACAGGGTCTGGAAGGGCTTCAGATGCAGCGCCTGCTTTACTACACGATAGCCTATCGGAGGCAGGTTGCGCGGACATTTGGTCACGATTACCATGTTGGCCCTGCTCTTGTTGGATACCCTTTCCCTGAGCCGGCCAGCCGGCAAAAGCCTATCCTCCGTTATCATACGGTGGTAGTCAATCAGCAGGATGTTTATGCCCGGGGTGACATAGCGGTGCTGATAAGCATCATCCAGCAGGATAACCTGTACGTCGCGTGTCTCCTGATCAGCTATCAGCCTCTCTATACCGTGTCTGCGGCTATTATCCACAGCCACATATACGTGCGGGAACTTCTCCTTAATCTGCCAGGGTTCATCGCCGATTCTTTCCATCGGTGTGTCTTTCCTGGCCAGTACATAGCCGCTGCTGCGTCTCTTGTATCCCCTGCTTAGTACGGCAACCTTGTAATCCTTCGACAGAAGGCGGATAAGGTATTCAATATGCGGGGTCTTCCCGGTTCCGCCCGCTGTTATGTTGCCTACGCTTATGATGGGAATGTCATAGGTCTTGGACGGAAGGATTCCCATATTAAAGAGCATATTGCGCGCATCTGAGCCTATGCCGTAAAGCCAGCTCAGCGGCAGCAGCCACTCGTTAATCTTAATCAGGTTTCCTTCCATCTCTAATCTCTAATCAATAACCAATCTCTCTACCCTCATGTTTAGCTCCCTCTCTCTGGGAGAGGGCGGGGGGAGAGGCTTTTAATCTATCTGATATTCGGGTCAAAGGGGATACGCGCCTGTATGGGGTTCTGGTTCCTGATTTTGCGTATCAGGCTGAATGTGCTGTAGTATTCGCCCAGAACGGCACGCATCTGGCTCTCCATATAGTCATTCTTGTTCTTGTCCAGTATTCCTGCGTACCAGGGTTCGGAATCGGGATATTTTCCGATGGTGTATTTCTCTATCTTAGCCAACTTGGCAGCTGCCTTGATGGCATCGTCAATATTACCCAGTTTGTCCACCAGGCCTATCTTCAGTGCCTGCTCGCCAGTCCATACACGTCCTTCAGCAATTACCTTTACGCTGTCCTGGGCCATTCCTCTGCCTGCGGCAACTCTGCCGGTAAACAGGTCATATCCTCTGTTGATATAGGCCTGCATCAGGCGGCATTCGGTCTCGTTGAACGGGCGTCCCATGCTGCCGAAGTCGCTCAGTGCATTTGTCTTTACTACATCAAATGACAGCCCCAGTTTCTGTGTGAGCAGTTCGCTTGCATCCGGAATCATACCGAAGATGCCGATGCTGCCGGTCAGTGTGGTGGGCTCGGCGTAAATCTTGTTGGCGCCGCAGCTGATGTAATAGCCGCCGCTTGCCGCCATGCCGCCCATGCTCACAACAACGGGCTTCTTAGCCTTCAGCATCTCCACCTCATGCCAGATCTGCTCGCTGGCATAAGCTGAACCGCCCGGACTGTTGACACGGATTACAACCGCCTTCACATCGTCATCCTGAGCCAGTTTCTGCAAGTCCATAGTCATCTCCTTGGCGGTGATGGCGTGTTCCTGGTCGAAACCGTTGGCACGGTCATCCACAATCTCTCCGTATGCATAGTAAACGGCAATCTCCTCGTTGACCTTCTCGTTCAGATCCTCAGAGTTGGCCACATCGCTCAGGGTGGCAAACGTAAGGTTGTCGTCATCCTCCAGCTCCATACGCTTCTTCAGTTCCTCCTTCACCTCGCTCTTGTAGCAGAGCTTGTCTATCAGTTTGGCCTTGACAAAGTTTTTGGGTTCTGAAAGCGGGGTGAGGCTATCTGCCAGGGCGTTCAGTGATTCGGCCGTCATCTTCCTGCTCTTGGCAACGTCCTTCAGCATGTTTCCCCAAATGCTTCCTAAGAAGCTGGTCACCTGCTCGCGGTTGGCATCGCTCATCTGGTCACAGATGTACGGCTCTACGGCACTCTTGTAGGTTCCCACCTTGAAGACCTGCATTTTCACACCCACCTTTTCCAGCAGGCCCTTGAAGAAGATAGGCTGGCTGGCCATACCGCTCCAGTCAAGCAATCCCTGAGGATTCATATACACCTTGTCGGCTGTTGAGCACAGATAGTAAGCGCCTCTGGTATATTGGTCGGCATAGGATACAATCCACTTGCCGCTCTTCTTGAATTCCACAAGTCCCTGACGCAGTTCCTGCAATTCGGCAGGAGTGGCAGACAGGATACCGCCTTCCAGGTAAATACCTTTCACCTTGTCATTCTTGGCAGCCTTCTTCAGCGCATCCAGGGCCTCGTCCAGGGCTATTTGCTGAACCTCGTCACCGCTGAGCAGTTCCAGGGGGTTCGTGTCCTCACCTTTTTCATTGATGGTGCCTTGCAGTTTGATACGCAGTATTGAGTTCTCCTTAACGGGCTGACTCATGTTCTCGCTGGCAATCATGCCGGCCATCGAAACAATGCAGATAATGGTCATGACAATGCTAGTCAGCACCAAACCTACTACCGTTGCTAATACATACTTGAAGAAATCTTTCATATTTTCCAGTGTTTAAATTTGTATATTTTCAAACAAAAGTAAAGTTTCTTTTCCGTTGTGCCAAATTTTTCCCGTTTTTTTTGCCGGTTCCATCAGAAAACCGTATTTTTGAACAGGAATTAAACAAAATAAAGAACCTGCACTCTGTTTTTCGGTTTGTGGTTATAACTGGCAATGAGGTACGGAGGAAAACGTCATATCGGCATATTCGCAATCACTCTTTTATTAGTTGGTGTTTATCTCTTTCTTTGCAGAGACAGACATCAAAAGGAAATGAGTGAATATAATCGCTATGAACTGGGCGTTTTGAGTGATCTGATAGAGAAAAGGCAATTTTTCGTGGATAGCCTGAAGCATCAGATGGACTCTGTTATGTTGCAACTCCACAAGAGTACGTATTATGATTTTTATTTCAGGTATTATACTAACAGACGCATGCTACAGAAGGCACAGATGTTCTCTTATGACTATGCCAGCGAGTTCTCACGGAAAATGCGCATTCTCTCTGACCAGATCAATGATGGTAACCTAAAGGCCGAATCACGCATCCTTTCCAGTTTTAGTATGGCTCAGGCATGTCTGTTTGTCGAAGCGCTGGATATGTTGAAGTCGGTCGATCTGGATTTCCCCGAAGTGAGCGACAGTATTCAGGCCCTGTATTATTTCTATTATGGTATAGTCTATCAACGGCTGGCAGTATATGTGAACGATTCTGTCAATGCCAATAAATACAATAACATCGGCAAGGAAATGTTTCTCAAATGCTTGGATTATTCCGACAATCAGGGAATGAACAACTTTGCATTGGGCCGGATCTATGGCCGTCAAGGTAAGTTTGATGTCGCACAAGGGTATTTTGAGAAAGCACTGAATCACATTCCCAAGGAAGATAATATCCTGTTCACCCTGGCCAATGCCTCGTTGGGTAAGTGTTTCAAGCATCAGGGTAAGTTTGAACAGGCTACCCGATATTACATTGAAGCCACCAAGAATGATATCCTGAATGCGCAAAACTCTTCTATCGCTATCATAGACCTGACAGAACATCTGTTTAAACAGTATCATCAGACCCGTGATGTGAGCCGATATGTTAATATTGCCATACAGAATGGTGAATTCTACGGTATGCGCTCACAGATAACGCACATAGATAAGATTATTCCCGATATTACGAAGGAAAAGGAAAGGCAAAACCGTATTAAGAACCTTTTCTTTGCCGCTTTGTTTGTTTTATTTCTAATTTATATTGTATATATTCTGTTCTGCTATGAGAGGAACAGAAGGCTGTTGAGGGGCTATCATGTAATGGATAAGAAGGTAAGGGAGGAGAACGACCTTCTCAGGGAACAGAACGAGAGTCTTTCCCGTACGGGCATGTTGCTGCGTGATTCCAATAAGCTGAAGGATGCTTATTTGGGTAAACTTCTGGAATCGAATAGCGTGCTTACAAATATGTTTGAGGAGTTTGCTATGAAAGTTGAGCAGAAACTGAAGAAAGCCCAATATGACCAGGTTCTAAAAGCTACCAGGGATATGCAGAAGAATTTCAGCAAGAAGGAACAGTTGGAACGGTTTGATGAGCTGTTTCTCTCTATGTTCCCTACTTTTGTGGCCGACTTCTATGCATTGCTACAGCCTGAATACCGTAAGCATGATGGTGAGGCACTTCTCACCCCCACAATGCGAATATACGCCCTGATCCGACTGGGAATAAACAACAACCAGCAGATAGCCAAGGTGCTGAATTACTCGTATAACACCATACTGAATTATCGGGTGCGTTTACGTGCGGCCTCCATCAATCCTGATACATTTGAGCAAGATGTGATGAGAATCGGGTTGTAAAGTCTCCTAGGAAGCCCTTCTTACTACCTATATTTTATATATATAAATCCAATAAAATCCATTGGCATTTAATTGTGTATATTGCAGATATTAAGTAATATATGCTTTTTGCGCGTTATATTCTGAGTATATATTTTCTATAGTGTTATCTTCTAATGTGATTTAATCATAATTTTGCAGTTGAAAACTTAAACAAAAACTTAACTGATTATTCACATGAAACGAAAACTTTTCTTTTTGGTACAAGCATTCATTGCTTCCTTTATGATGGCTGTCTATGCACAGTCGTTCAGTGCGGATAAGGTTTATACTATTGTCTGCAAGCCTGATTTCAATACGTTTATGCAGGACAACGGAACAGGCGTATTGCTTCTTGGCCCTGAGTCCGCGGGCACATTGTGGTGTTTTGAGCCAACAGAGAATGCTGACTGTTATTATGTGAGGAATGTCCTGACAGGCAACTATATCCAGGCTTGTCCCAATTCGGAAGTCGCTGCCACTATGGGAACAACTCCAGTAGAGTATTATGTCAAAGGTGACGCTTCTGGCGGTCAAGCCGGCGAGCATTTCTTCCGCCTGACCTCTACTGACCGTACTCCCTGTGATTTTAGTGCCGGAACAATCGGTTTGAACCGTGCTGGTGATAATACTAAAGTTCAGGGTTTTGCTTCTGTTGCCGGTGCAAACCAGTGGTCCGTATGGAGGATCCTTGAGGTGCCAAGTGCGAAGAAGTCTTCCCTCACCAGTCCTTATGTGGGGTCTGAAGTACAGGAAGGTACTGTGTATTTATATAATGTGGAAAGCGGCATGTGGCTGCAGAACAACAATAGGGCTAATCCGGAACTGACAGCTCAATACTGGACAACACGTGCCGAACTTGGTGAAAACGGACTTGATCTGAAACTGATAGCTATGGGAGACGATGGCTATCAGATTGATCCGAACTACTCAAACAATCATTCCATTAATGATTTCAATCTCTATATGGATACCACCAAGCCCATCACCTCATGGAAGTTTATCCCCAAGAACATGGCTGGCATCACCAATGCATATTCTATAGTGGCCGAGAAAGCTACCCTAGGTTCTGACGTCAACGGCTATCTGCGTGGTGCTGACTTAGGTGCCACCACCTGGCAGGTTGTCACTCGCGATGAGCGCATTCGGTATGCTCAGGAAAATGCCTCTGCCATCAATCCTGTCGATATGACATTCCTTGTGAACAATCCCGACCTGTCCAGCAATAATTTGCGTGAGTCCTGGAAGGTTACCCGTGACGGCGGTTACGAGCAGTGGAGTGATTTTACCCGTTACAACCGCCATTGCCAGGTGCAAGGTGCCAACAGTGTTGACATTCAGCAGGCCGGGATAGCTGTTCCTAATGGTGTTTATCAGGTCCGTTTTACAGCGTTTTATGCTCCTGCAGCCTTAGGTGTCAGCAACATTGATGACTACAATGCATATAAGACAGACGGTGAGGCAACAGTATTTGCGGTGGGATATGCTAACGGAGAGTCCGTTAAGATCCCTTCTGTCTATTCAGAAGAGGGTACCTCAAGTGTTGCCAATGTACATCAGAAACAGGTGGGCAGCTATTACTTCCCCGGTAATCCCGATCAGGCAAACGGTTCATTTGCTATAGGCAAATATCAGTCTGAATTGCTCACAGTGACCGTTACCGACGGCACACTGACCTTGGGTGTCAGATCAATAGAAGGCTGTCCCAGCTCAGCCTGGATTGGCTTGAGTAATGTAAAGTTGTACTATATCGGTGCTGCTTCTGCCGAGAATACGGCCGATGTCACCATTTCCGATGCCGGCTATGCTACATTTGTCGCTCCCGGTTATATTGATGAGCTTCCTGAAGGCGTAACAGCTTATGCTGCTCGTGTTACTGAAGGCTATGTTCATCTGGAGCCTACAACTGCCATTCCAGAGGGAGCTGCTGTAGTATTGAAGGCCGAAGAGGGTATCTATAAAATGCCAATAAATCCTACTCCTGCAGATCTGGTTCTTGTAAATGATCTGAAAGCCGCTACCGAAGAGATAACTGCTGACGGTACGCAGTACATTCTGGCTAAGATGGATGCTGTCGTTGGCTTTGCCAAGGCAACCTCCGACTCTAAAATTGCTGCCGGTAAGGGTTACCTGGTAATCCCAAGTCAGGCAGGCGTGAAGGCATTCTATCCCTTTGCAGAAGAAGAAACCGCTATTAAGAGCCTTACCCCAGCCCTCTCTGAAGGCGAGGGAGAAGCTTACAACCTGGCTGGTCAGCGCGTAAGCAAATTGCAGAAGGGTATCAATATCGTGAACGGTAAGAAGGTACTCTTCTAGCATGCAACAACTTGACCTCAAAATAAAAATACCAACCAATGACCCAAACCCTCAATAGTCACCTTTTCCCTCATCATTGGGGGAAAGGATGGGAGGGAGACTCAATATGAGATACATTAAACCAAATTTACAAGTAGAAATGGCTCAGGCATCTCAGATGCTGGCAGAGAGTCTGGTAATCAATGGAAACACCACGGTAGATGGTGGTGATGCGTTAACAAAGGAGGCCGATTGGGCCATCTGGGGCAACGACGATGCCCCCGAAGAATAAAATTAACCTGTTTGATTATTTTGTTATCCTATGAAGGCGAGAAAGATATTGATGTCATCAGCGGCACTGCTACCTGTAATTGGTGCGGCACAGTCAGACAGACCTAACATCATCATTCTGAACATTGATGATATGGGCTATTCTGACCCCTCTTGCTTTGGTGGTGACTATGTCAATACTGCCAATATAGACCAACTGGCTAATGAAGGACTGAGCCTGACACAGTTTTATACATCATGTCCCATCAGTTCACCATCGCGTGTTGGCCTGACTACAGGTATGTACCCAACGCGCTGGGGCATCAACACTTTCTTGCAAGAACGAGTAAACAATGCCAAGAACGAGCAGAACGACTTCCTGAGCGACAAGGCCCCTTCCATGGCCCGAGCCCTGAAGGCAAGTGGTTATGCTACAGGACACTTCGGCAAATGGCACATGGGAGGTGGTCGCGACGTGAAAAATGCGCCTTCCATTACGAATTATGGCTTTGATGAGTACGCTTCTACTTGGGAAAGTCCTGATCCAGACCCCAAACTGACATCCACTAACTGGATATGGGCTGCAACGGACGAAATCAAGCGTTGGAACCGTACAGCTTATTTCGTTGACAAGACGCTGGATTTCCTTTCACGTCATAAGGATCAGCCTTGTTTTGTCAGCCTGTGGCCTGATGATGTTCACACGCCATGGGTTTATGAAGGAGACGATGCGTCACAGCGTCAGTCCTCTCATTCGCTATCCATCGTATTGGCAGAACTCGATCGCCAGATCGGGCGTTTCATGCAGGGGCTTAAGGATTTGGGCATTGACCAGAATACCATTGTCATCTTTACGGGTGACAATGGTCCTGCTCCTGATTTTGACGGCCATCGTACCAATGACTTCCGTGGTCAGAAAGGTACACTCTACGAAGGTGGTATTAGAATGCCTTTCATCATCCGATGGCCTAACCATATTCCTGTAGGTGTAAAGAATGACAAGTCTGTTGTCTGCATGGTTGACCTCTTTCCGTCTCTTTGTAAGATAGCAGGAGCTGAGATTCCTACCAACTACCCGCTTGACGGTATAGATATGAGTGATGTTATTACCGGGCAGTCTGATAGGGAGCGCACCACACCGCTCTTCTGGGAGTTCGGTAAGACAAAGGCCGACAGGGTGAGTCCCCATATCGCAGTCAGGGAGGGCGAGTGGAAGCTGCTGGTCAATGCGGACGGTTCCAGGACTGAACTTTACAATATGACCACCGACTTCAACGAGAAGCATAATGTGGCATCTGCCAATCCTGCCATCACCGAGCGTCTGAAGAAAGCTGCTATAGATTGGTTCAATGAGGCCTATCGCGAATATGCCGACAACATCATCTATGTAGCTCCGGACGGTGATGAGACTGCAGACGGAACATCCTGGACTCAGGCAACGACGCTGAACCATGCCGTGGAACTGGCAAAAACAGAGTCTGGTGCACAAGTATGGATGAAACAGGGAACCTACAATGTAACTTCGTCTGTTATTTCTGACAACGCTGCGTTCTATGGAGGTTTCAATGGTACTGAAAAGAAACTGGCGGAACGTGACTGGAAGAGCAACCTGACCATCATAGACGGTGGTGGTATGGTAAGTCCTTTCCGTAACAGCCTTAACACAAGCGTCAGCACCGTGCTCGACGGATTAATCATACAGAACGGCATCAACCAGGCAGGAGCCAACGGTAACGGCAACGGTGGTGGTGCTATCCTTAATGACGGGGCAGTTGTACGTAATTGTATCTTTACAGGCAACCGTACCCAGAACAGCAAGAATGGAGCCGCCATTCATTGTCATACAGGACAGTTGCGTATAGTGAACAGCCTTTTCTACGGCAATACCTCATCAGGTAACGGCGGTGCCATCCAGGTGGGTGGCGGTGTCACCGCAACGGTCGTAAACTGTACCTTCTGCGACAATCAGGCAAGCGGTCCCGGTGGTGCTTTCGGATTAGGAAACGAGGGGTCCAACCTGAATGTGTATAACAGCATTGCCTGGCACAATACCGGTGCCGGCGGCTATAGCAGTTTAGGACAGAATACCAATGTCAACGGTGGCGGTAAGGTCGTTTCTCAATACTCAGCTATCGAGAGCCAGAGCACCAAATTCACCGATGGCGACGATATTAATCACATGGCACTCTCCGAGAGTGTCAGTCCCATGTTTGCAGAGGGCGGATACAGACTTCAGGAAAGTTCACCCTGCATAGACGCAGGTAACGTCAAGTTGGCATCGAACATAGAGTATGACCTGGACATGCAGCGCCGTTTCTCGGGAGCTCAGATTGACATGGGTGCCTACGAATTTGACAATGGTGAACCAATAACCAGTAATTCCGTCATTCATGTAACACCTGATGGCGATGACACTATGGATGGCACAACATGGGATAAAGCAACCAGCCTGCAGCATGCCCTGACACTGGCGGACACCTATACAGACAAGGCCACTTTGTGGATGAAAGAGGGTACCTACATCGTTACAACACCCATCCATCTCCCATCCGGAACAGTAACCTTGACATCAATGTCGTGACATTGCTTGATGGACTGATCATTCAAAACGGAATCAATCATGCCGGAGCTAACGGGAACGGCAATGGGGGAGGCGCTATCCTGACTAATGGTGCCATTGTCAGAAATTGTGTTTTCCGTAACAATCGTACGCAAAACGGAAAGAATGGAGCTGCTATCCATTGTCATCTTGGACAAATCAGCATCGAGAATTCGCTCTTTGTTAATAACACATCTTCGGGTAATGGGGGCGCAATCCAAATAGGTGGCGGTGTAACGGCTACTGTGGTTAATTGTACCATCGCCAATAATGTGGCCTCTGGCCCCGGTGGCGCTTTCGGGTTAGGCACAGCCGCATCCAACCTGAATGTGTATAACAGCATAGCCTGGCATAATGTGGGAAGCGGTGCCTATAGCAGTTTCGGTCAAAATACGGATATCAATGGAGGCGGCACTGTTATCGCCCTTTCATCGGCCATAGAAAGCCAGAGCACGAAATTCACCGACGGGAATGACGAAAACCACATCTTCCTTACGCAGGAGAATACTCCTATGTTTACGGATGCGCCTGCTGTTGACGGCTATACTGACCTGAGCAACATAGAAGAAGCTAACTACCAATTACAGCAAGGCTCGCCTTGTATTGATACAGGCGATGACAACTATGCCGCCATCAGTCCCTATGACCTTGCGGGGGGTACGCGTCTTGCGGGCACTCATATTGACCGGGGGGCATACGAGTTTAAGGAAAGTGCCACGTCTGTTCATAATCCTACGTCCCATATTCATAATAAGGGAGCCGTACATATATATAATGTGTCAGGCCGGCCTTTGAGCAAGATGCGGAAAGGCATCAATATCGTTGATGACAGAAAGATTCTAAACAAATAAGATATTCATAAACTCATGAGAAGACTTTGCGTCCTTACTACTTTGCCTGCTATCGGGATTGCTGCGGGAATGGCCCGGCAGAAGCCCAACATTCTTGTGATCGTAGCTGACGATATGGCTCGTTGCGAGTTGGGGTGCTATGGCGGGCAGAACTTGCTGACGCCCAATATCGACCGGGTGGCCAGTGAGGGGATGATGATGACCAACAACTTTGCTTCCATGGCAATGAGCGTCCCCATCCGCGCATCCTTGTACACTGGGCTGTATCCCGCCCGTCACGGCTCTTATCAGAATCACAAGGCTACTTACCCCAAAACAAAAAGTGTGACTCATTACCTTACCGACCTCGGTTATCGCGTAGGTAGGGCCGGTAAGGATCATCCGATAAACCAACCCAAAGTCTATGGTTTTGAGAAGATACCAGGGTTCGTGGTCGGTTGTACCGTTTCACATCCGGCAAAATCCACTCCTGAGGGCATTCTGGAGTTTATGCAACGTAGCAAGGAGGAACCTTTCTGCCTCTTTGTATGCAGCATCAACAGTCACATGCCGTGGGATGCCGGCGATGCCTCGGAGTTTGAACCGTCTAAGTTGGTATTGCCACCCAATTGTGTGGACAATACCAAGACGCGCAATGACTTCTGCAACTATCTGGCGGAGATTCGTCTTTTTGACGATGAGGTCGGTATGGTAATGAATGCCCTGAAGGAGTCAGGTGCCGATGAGAACACCATGGTAATAGTGCTAAGCGAACAAGGTCCGCAGATGCCGTTTGGAAAGTGGACCTGTTACCGATACGGACAGTCGAGTGCCATGATTGTACGCTATCCGGGAAAGGTGCAAGCGGGTGTCCGTAGCGATGCTTTGGTACAATATGAAGACATCCTGCCCACTCTCATTGACTTGGCAGGAGGACACGTAGAGGGACTTGACGGCATCAGTCAGCTTGATGTTTTCCTGGGTAGGGAGACCGACAAGCGCCAATGGGTATACGGCATGCACAACAATAACCCCGAGGGTCCTGTCTATCCTATCCGTAGTATTCAGGATAAACGTTACAAACTCATTGAGAACCTTCTTCCTGACAGCACCTATTACGAGAAGCATATGATGATGGAGGGTAACAATATGTGGCAGTCATGGATAACAACAGCCAAGACTGACACCTATGCCCAGTGGCTGGTTGACCGCTTCGTCACCCGACCGGCTATTGAGTTCTATGATCACGAAACAGATCCTTGGGAACTTCATAATTTGGCCGGTGATCCGCAGTACAGAGAGCGGATTGAGGTGATGGACCGAGAATTGCACCGGTGGATGGAGGAACAAGGCGACAGAGGTGTGCTGATGGACGGTCCCAATGCCGAAGATCCTGCGCTGAAGATTCCGCAGTCCGTTAGCAACTACGAAGAACTGAATGCCATACGTGAGGACTTGACCCAGAATTATTACTTGGCAAATGACATAGAGATACCTGAAGGCGTGGAATGGGTTCCTATCGGTGCCTCCAGTGCGGACGATACCGATCCGGCTCGTTTTTCCGGTATTCTGGACGGCAGAGGCCATGTTATAAAGGGTCTTACCATCAAAAATGCGAAGGCTTTCAAGGGCTTGTTCGGTCGCATGGACCACGGAACGGTCAGGAACGTTGTACTGCAGGACGTGGATATTACAGGCAAAGCTCCTACCGGTGGTATCACAGGAGCCATGATAGGTGCATGTACCATTGAGCGTGTTGCCGTAATAGGCAAAATTACAAGCGATAGTGAAACAGGTGGGTTGGTAGGTCGGGTGGCCCGCGATGGCTCGCATACTGATTACAACGTGATACACGACTGTTATGTGAACGCAGACATTAAGGCCACCCGACTAAGTACCGCCATGGACGCCCCTTCGTGCGCAGGCGGAATAGTAGGTTTTATCCATTCCAATAACGGCACATCAGTAGCGAAACTTGACATAGCACGTACCTATTTTACGGGTAACGTGTCCACCAGCCAGATAAGTCACACCTCTGGCTGTGCAGCGGCAGTCATAGGTTTCACAGACAACAACCGCAATGTCCGCCTACAGGATGTACTGGTGCTGGCCAATAGCATCACAGGTGCAACGCCCAATTACTATTACTCCCGTCGGTTACCGGCAGCGCCCAACAACGTAGTTGAATACATGGCGGGCCTATATGTTCGCAAGGGCATACAACTGAACTACTACTCAGATAAAGGAGTTGGCGGACAGATACCGGATGGAACCATTAAGTTAATGGACGATGCCGTTTTCCGTACAAAAGATTTTTATACAACCACATTGAATTGGGATTTCGACAATATCTGGACTATTCATGAGGGCGAATACCCTGTCTTTATATGTGATACAGCAGACGGCATTGCCCCTGTGGAGTGTTGCGTCGGTTCTGCTGACAAAAGCCTTGGCGGCATCTTTGATCTGCAGGGCCGGTTCCTAAATTCTGTCAGTATTCCCGGACTATATATCGCAAACGGAAAGAAAATCAGCGTAAAATAATTAACTTCATAACAAATAACATTCATATCATACAGACTATGCGACACAAATATCATCACGTTCTAAAGGCGTTGCCGGCATTGCTGCCATTAGCAGCTGTCGCCCAAGATGCCCAGCGTCCTAACATCATGCTCATTGTAGTGGATGACATGGGCTATTCCGACCTCCAGTGTTTCGGCGGAGAGGTGGAGAGCCCCAACCTGAACGAGCTGGCCGCCTCAGGTATGCGTATTACCGGTATGGGTCAGAGCCTCACACGCGACTGCGTCACCATTCCCGAAGTGCTGAAAGATGCCGGCTATCACACCGGCATGAGCGGCAAGTGGCACCTGTCACTAACAAAAGGCATCGGCAACAATGCGGACCAGATGAAGTGGCTCTCACACCAGAGCTATTTCAATAACCGTCCCTTCGCCCCCATCGAGACCTACCCCTGCAACCGGGGATTCGACCAGCACTGGGGAACCATCTGGGGCGTGACGGACCACTTCGACCCCTTCTCGCTGGTTCATAACGAAGAGGCCATCTTTACCGACAGCATCCCCAAGGACTTCTACTATGCCGACTATGTGGCAGACAAAGCCATCGATATGATGGACGAGATGACAGCAGACGGCAAGCCATTCTTCATGTACGTGGCATTCCAGGAACCCCACTGGCCCGTTCAGGCCAAGCCCCAGGATATAGCCAAATATAAAGGAAAGTATGATGACGGCTGGGACGCCATGCGCGATCGCCGTTACCGTAAGATGACAGAGATGGGCCTTGTAAATCCCGATGAGATGCCCGCAGCCACCAATGCATCCGGACGCAAAAACGCCGCGGCATCTATGACAACACCATCATCATCTTCACATCCGACAACGGCGCCTCCAGCGAGAACTACAATATAGGCGACTTCGACCGTCACGACAGAACGCGCGACGGCCGCATGGTGGTACACAACGCACCCAATCCGGGCAGTCAGCTCACCTACAACTATCTGCACAACGGATGGGCAGGAGCCGTCAATACCCCATACCGCTACTGGAAGACAACCCAGTTCCACGGAGGAACAGCGGCACCCACCATCGTACATTGGCCTGCCGGTATGGCCAAAGAGAAGGCAGGCACCATAATGAACCAGCCCTGCACCTTCCTCGATGTCATGCCCACCTGCCTGGAACTG
>CACYMI010000042.1:388-15937 GCA_902775385.1 uncultured Bacteroidales bacterium | reverse complement strand
GGGAGGGATGGGGAGGGGGTTTCTATGATTGTTCTTCCCTGTTACTATCTGGCTCCGGTATCTCATTATTCGGCACTCTTTAGGGCCGGTGAGGCGCAGCTTGAGGTAAACGACCGTTACCGCAAGCAAACCTTCCGTAACCGTTGTGTGATAGACAGCCCCCAGGGTCCCCTTGCGCTTAGTATCCCCGTTGAGAAGCCTGCGCCGCATGCCCTGATGCGTGACATCCGTATCAGCGATCATGGCAACTGGCGGCATCTGCATTGGAATGCTTTGCAGAGCAGCTATAGGCAGAGCCCTTTCTTTGAGTACTATGCCGATGATTTTGCGCCCTTCTATGAGAAGAAGTGGGAGTTCCTGGCCGACTTCAACGAGGATTTGCTTCGCCTTGTCTGTTCTCTTACAGATATAGATACTCCCATCTCCCGTACTACCGCTTATGCCGGCGAGCAACCCGTGTTTCCCCAGATAGAGCAGCCTTATTATCAGGTTTTTGCCCGTAAGCACGGATTCCTGCCTGATCTCAGCATTGTGGATTTGCTTTTTAACATGGGCCCCGAGTCATTGTTACTGCTATGACTTATGTGTGATGGCGGCAGAGGAAGTACAGGCTTATCTGAAAAACCAAAAGCAATGGGCTTCTGAACTGAAGGCCGGCAAGATGTTCGGTGTATTAGTGGTGGCCAGAAGAAACAATAGCCTCCCTCCTCGGGCGACTGGGGTCTTTAGAGGAACCGCTGAATGTGGTTCCGGCCCCACAAAGGTGAGCGAATCCCCATTCGCGATGGAGGGCAAAGAGGTTGGAGGGGGGCTGGGCTTTTTGGCCGCTTTCTCAGGTACTTTGGATGGCAAGACCTGCCACCCGTACTTTGTTCCTCCTGTATTCGACCTTATGGAACCTGGTTGTTATTTCCAGCAGGAGCAGGAGGTAATATCATCTGTCAATGCTAAGATTGATTCCTTGCAAAGTAAGATAAAGGAGAGTCCTTTGCGTGTTCTGATGCAAAGTGAACTGGATGCCTATCGTACGGAGATGCAGAAGCAAAAGGAGGAACGCCACAGGTTACGCGCTGAACTTACGCCTGATGAACTGGCCCTTCGGGAGCCGGAGATGATTAGGCAGAGCCAGTTCCAGAAGGCGCAATTCAAACGTTTGCAGCAGGAATGGAACCAGAGGATTCTGGAGGATGAGGCTCTCTTGCGTTCGCTTCAGCAGCAGATCGGTGAGTTGCAGCAGGAACGGCACAACCGCAGTATTGCCCTACAGCAATGGCTGTTCCGGCAATTCTCTTTTCTGAATGCCAGGGGCGAGAGAAAGAATCTTTTGGATCTGTTCGGTGAAACGGTTCCGCCCAGCGGGGCAGGGGAGTGTTGCGCTCCGCGTTTGCTGCAGGCAGCCTATAAGGAGGGGTTGCAACCGCTCTGCATGGCTGAATTCTGGGTGGGTGACTCGCCCCGTGACGAACTCAGGCAGGAGGGACATTTCTATCCGGCCTGTAACAGCCGTTGCAAACCCATTCTGGGGCACATGCTGCAGGGCTTGCAGGTAGAGAAGAATCCGTTGCTTTCTCAGGAGCACCAGGAGCTGGACGTTATTTATCAGGATGAGGAGATGGCCGTTGTGGTAAAACCGCACGGAATGCTATCTGTGCCGGGAAAGGATGATTTGCCTAATGTACAGAGCATCGTTAGGGAGATGTTCCCGCAAGCTACCGGTCCCATGATTGTTCACCGTCTGGATATGGATACCAGCGGACTGATGGTGATAGCCCTTACTGATGAGATGTATCACAAGTTGCAAGAAGATTTCCGTTACCATAGAATCAGGAAAACCTATAGGGCGCTCCTGGAGAAGGAAATGCCCGTCGGCCAGCAAGGAGAGATACGCCTGCCTTTACGTCCCGATGTAATGGAACGTCCCCGTCAGATGGTTGACTATCAGCATGGCAAGACGGCGATAACATATTATAAGGTATTGGAGAATGTGGGTGGTCACGCATTAGTAGAGTTGCAACCGCATACGGGCCGCACACACCAGTTGCGTGTTCATTGCGCCCATCCGGAGGGACTGGACAATCCTATCGTGGGCGACCGCCTGTACGGCACTCCCTCAGACCACCTCTGCCTTCAGGCCTGTCAGTTGATTATTAACGGCAAAGAATTTATAATAACAGAAATATGAAGCCTTTACTTGATGTACATACTCATACAGTAGCCAGTGGACATGCCTACAGTACCATTCAGGAGATGGCACGTGAGGCAGCCAACCGTGGCTTGCAGATTCTGGGTATCACAGAGCATGCGCCTGGCATCCCCGGAACCTGCGATCCTATCTATTTCCGTAACTTGCATGTTGTTCCCCGACAGATGTACGGTGTACGCCTTCTGCTGGGGTCAGAATTGAATATCCTGGATACCACGGGGGCGTTGGATCTGAGCGAATATTACTACAAGCGGCTGGATATCCGCATTGCCGGCGT
Organism: uncultured Bacteroidales bacterium; assembly: GCA_902775385.1. Classification (GTDB taxonomy): domain Bacteria; phylum Bacteroidota; class Bacteroidia; order Bacteroidales; family Bacteroidaceae; genus Physcousia. Next base: position 13,457 of record CACYMI010000042.1, on the reverse strand, counting down.
GCACTCCCTTTGTTGGGAGGGCGGAACCAGGGAGGAGAATACGGCTGGTGTAGTGGCTGCTATCCGCAACCCGTGGACGCATATCATCAGTCATCCGGGCGACGGTACGGCTGAATTGCTGTTCGAGCCGCTGGTCTTGGCATCCAAGGAGTCCCAGACACTTCTGGAGATTAACAACAGCAGCCTGAACCCTTTAAGGAATAAGGATGCGGCCCTTGCCAACAATCTGGAGATTCTGCGTTTGTGCAAGCGCTATGAGGTGCCTGTTATCCTGGGCAGCGATGCGCATATCTCCTTTGACATTGCCGATTACGGATTCATCTGGCCGCTTCTGGCCGAGACGGAGTTCCCTGAGGCGCTGATTTTGAACGACAAACCGGAGAAGTTCCTCTCTTATCTGAATATCCCCCTTTGATATTCGGAATCAAAGAGGGATATTCTGGCTTCAGGCATCAAAGAAGTTCATGTTGCCCTGTACCTTGGGGCGTTCAACACCGGGATAGGTACAGCAGAATTCGTTCTTCAGCCGTTCAACATATCGCTTGGCTTCCCATTTGGCCATGGGCAGATCGTGCATCAGGCAGTTTCCGCAAGTGGCCGGTGTTGTGCCCGGCACTTCGCCTTCGAAATCGACTACGAACCGGAAGGCCTTTATCATCAGCTGACGGATTACCTCCGGATCATGCTCTCCCTTCATAATCAGGTAGTTTCCCGTCAGGCATCCCATGGGTCCCCAGTAGATGATGTAATCCTTCCACTCAGGATCGTTGCGCAGATAGGTGGCCACCAGATGCTCTATGGTATGGATAGCGGCTGGCGCCAGGGCAGGCTCCTGGTTGGGTGACGTCATTCTGATGTCGTATGTTGTAACTGCCTCACCTCCGACTTGGTCTCTTCTGGAGATGTAAATTCCCGGATGCAGATTGGTGTGATCAACTGCAAAGCTTGGTATCAAATCCATAATTCTAATATAGTATTTTTCTTCCGTTAATAATGTTTATTCCTGTTCTTGGCGAATTGAGCCGTTGAGCCGACAGGTTATATATGCCGCCAGGGGCTTTCCCTGTTGTTATGGGCTTCCTGATTCCTGTGGGAAGGGGGCGTATGCCGGTAAGACCGAAGTCGATGTACTGCCCGCCGCCCTTGTTGACACATTCTATGGCAATGACGTTGGTGTTGTCCGGTGTCAGGGCGTCCAATGCCTCCTGATTCAGGGTGATATTCTTGTATGCGGTCAGATAGCCGGTTTCCCTGAATGCTTCCACTCCGTTAAAATATACTGTCACATCCTCGTCATGATGGATCCTGCCTGTAAGGGCCTGCATCTGCTCTTGCGTGAAACCAGTAAGGTCCAGGTGGTAGCGTAGCCTGATGACGGTGGTGTTCCATGTGGTATTCAGGTTGCTTGCCGGAGGATCCCCGGCGCCAAAGCCGGCCAGGCCCTCCTTCCAGGACTGGTCTCCGAAGTTCTTATTGGTCCAGTTTGTGTTTGTTGCCGTACTTGACGCTGTCGCGTATTTCCATGTGCGGGCTTCTTTCTCTGCTGTTGGCAGAATATCGCATTCCTCGTAGAAGAACGTGTCCAGGATTCTGTTGAGCTCATCGGTGGTGATGACCAGCACGGAACCCTCCTCCGCTTCCTCCGGTAGGGATATGCCGTTCTCGTCGCAGGGATACCATTTGTTCTCTGCTACGTTTCCTGAGTGACTCATGGTCTGCCCGCCGTTGCTGGTAGGATTATACAGGAGGAACCATCCTGTGTCGTCTAAGGCCGGGAAGGTCTGCGGAGCGCGTGCTTTGGGTATCTGTGAACTGAAGATACGCTGAGGGGTGGAGAACTTGGTCCCGGAAATCTTCAGGGCGCCGGTTTGCGTGAAGCAGATGTTCCTGTCGTTGTTATAGAAGAATCCCGCATAAATGTCCCCTGTCTTTTCTATATGCATGTCGTAAACGGAATACCCAGGGTCATAGTACACCCGTGGTGCGGTGAACCGGCTCCAGTCCTTTGTTGTTGACAGATAGACGCTGTTCCTGTCGCCGTTTTTGGCACTCCAGTATATAAAGTAGGTGGATGCGCCCTCCTCGTAAAACCATTCAGGTGATTCTCCTTTGCTGGTATCTGTATTTGAGGGTCTTACCAGGATATTTCCGTTAGGTCCTTTGGTCCAGTTCACCAGGTCCTCGCTCTGCAGGTTATAGAATCCCGCCAGGCTTGTATTGATGGGGTCTGCCAGTAAATGGAAGGTGGACTTTCCGTCAATCTCAATCCTGCGGATGAAGGGTGATGTCATTTCCATGTCGGCAAATTCGCCTTGCAGGATACTTCTGTTACCGTTTATGGTAGTCCATTCTGCTCCGTCCAGGCTATAGGCATAGTGGAGTTTCTTACTGGTAGGCAAGGTGTAGGTCAGCAGATAAGCCTTTCCGCCGGCGCTGTTGAACTCCGGCGCGGGAGTCTTTGCCGGCATCGGCTCAACCTGCAGTTCGGAATTGTCTGTGTACTGACACAGTTTCAGTCCGCAGTCTATGAACTGACCGCCTGTTTCCTGTTTGCAATGGATGGCTATCACGTTGTCAGAACCGTCTGTCTTCAGGGCGTTGAGGGCTGCCGGTAGCAGGGGCCATGTCTCGTATCTGGTGTTATAGCCGGTTGTCTTGGCGGCAAGTACGCCATTGATGTATATCTCGGCATCCTCGTCGTGGAAGAGCCAAAGGCGGACTTCCGGAAGCTGGCCGGCTTCCAGGCCGGTAATCCTGAAGTTGCGTCGGAGCCAGATATCACTTGTTGACCATGCTGTTCTGCCGCCTCCGCCAAAACCGGCGGTTCCGGACTTCCAGCCAAAGGCCGCAAAGTCTGTGGTGTACCAGTCGCCGGCGGGTTCTGTGGTTGTGTATTTCCATTGAATACTGGAGTTCTCATCACCTGCAGCGACAAGGGTTTTTGTACCCTTGAGACGGCAGTTGACGGTGCGCAGGATGTTGGCCTTCATAATAGCCTGCTGTTCAGGGGATACCTTCAGAATCTTCCGGTCGTAGGTCATCAGGCCGTTACACTCCTGCTCCACATCCGTAATCTGCGTATAGACTGACATCCACAGGCCTTTCTCCTGCTGCAGCCTTTGCAGGCAGTCTGTATAGTGGTCGTACAGGTTGCAGTAGGTGTCGGCATCCTCAACGGTTGTGTAGTTTACGTCCGATCCGGCCCACATGTGATCTTTAATGAACAGGTTGATACCGCCAAACTCGCCGCATGAGGCAATACGCTCGTTCACGGCATTGGTGGCGGCACCCGGGGCGGGGTAGGAGTGAACGTCCAGGAAGTCACCCATCTCCACATCTACCCATCCTGTTACGGCATGAATGAATCTGCCTGGGTCGTGATTGGCAGCCATAACGCTGTTTACGCCTCTTCTGGTATGAGCCATGCCCAGTTCCGCATGCTGTCCCCAACCCTCGTTCCATACTACCCAGGCACCTATGCAGGGATGGTGGCGCGTAGCCTCTATCAGGGCTTCGTTCTCGCGGTAGAAGTTCTTCATGTTATAGTCCAGGTTTCCTACGGAACCGCTTCCGCAGCCGGAGGGCATATCCTGCCAGACAACCAGTCCGTTCCTGTCGCACCAGTCGAACCACAGGTCGTTCTCCAGCTTGATGTGCTTGCGCACCATGTTCATGCCAAAGTCCTTCATCACCTGCAGGTCATACACCATCGCCTCATATGAGGGTGGTGTCAGCAATCCGTCGGGCCACCAGCCCTGGTCCAGGGGGCCGTACATGTAAAGGGGCTTGTTGTTGAGCAGAACGGCAGGATGTCCGTCAACCATGGCGCGTGAGAACTTTCTCATGCCAAAGTATCCGCTTACCTTGTCAGTCTCTTTTCCTTGCTCCTTTATGGCAATGTCAAGATTGTACAGATTGGGCTCATCCGGGCTCCAAAGTCTGGCTGATGGAACATAGAGTGTGATAGGCTCTTCCGAACTGCCCGTTTTCTCAGCAACCGTGTTATCCCCGTCCTTAACCGTCAGGGTTACCTGGCACGGGGCAGAGGTGTTTACTTTGATGGAGACCGTTGAGTTGTCAATGTCCGGGATGGGCTCATAGTTCACAATATGGGTGGGGCTTACAGGCTCCAGCCACACCGTCTGCCAGATGCCGCTATTGGGTGTGTACCAGATGCCGTTGGGTGATACACTTTGCTTTCCGTTGGGCTGGCCGCCGTCTGTGGGATCCCATACCGCTACCTGCAATTCCTGCTCTGCCCCATCCTTAAGCATGGATGTTATATCAAAGCAGAAAGGCACGGAACCGCCGTCATGGGTGCCTGCCAGCAGACCGTTCACATAGACGTAGCAGCGCCAGTCAACAGCCCCGAAATGGAGCAGCACATTCCTGTCCCTGAAAGATTCCGGCAAGGTGAAGGTTCTCCTGTACATGTGTGTGGCCTTTCTGTTGGCGGAGTAGTTCTTGTCCATGATGCCGGACAGGGCCGACTCAACGGGGAAAGGCACCAGGATGGCTTTGGAAAAGAGCGATTTTGTCTTCTCGTAGTCGTATTTTACCGACGAGCGTTTGAAATACTGCCATACACCGTTCAGATTCATCCAGTCCTGCCTCTTCATAGAGGGGCGCGGATATTCAGGCCAGACCTTGTCGGCTGTCAGCTGTTCGCCCCAGGGTGTCATTACCGGAGCAGTCTGTTTCCTCCATGAACTCTGTGCATAGGCACTTCCTGTTACGGATAGCATGATGACTGTCAGCATCATCAGGCAGGGAATAGTACTTTTTCTCATTGCCAGTCCTATATATAAGTGTTTGAATATTGGTTCAATGCGTACAAATGTACGTAAAATATTTAAGATGAATAAGGATATTGCATCATTTAGCTACTTTTTGAGTCAAAATTTGTACGATTCGCATATTTTGTGTAACTTAGCACCCAAATTTTATTATTTAAGGTTATTATGGATAATGTGATTACAGAGATTACTCCTCTGTCGGAAAAGGACTGTTTCTACATGATGGACCGGGACAAGGAATGCTTTTCCTACCCCCTGCACAAGCATGATGAGATGGAGCTTAATTTTGTGGAGAACTGCGACGGTGCCCGTCGTATTGTAGGTGACAGCATTGAGGTGCTGGGAAAGTACGATCTGGTGCTGGTAGGTAGCGGCCTGGAGCATACGTGGGACCAGTATGACTGCCAGAGCCAGTCCATACATGAGATTACCATCCAGTTCCCTGTTGACCTGCTGGGTGAGCAGTTCCTACAGAAGAATCAGCTCAGCAGCCTTCGTGCGATGTTCGAGAATGCCAAGCGCGGCATTGCCTTTGACCTTCCGGCTATTATGGAACTGTACGGAAAGATTACCCGTATTACCCAGGCCCAGCCCGGTTTCTACAGAATGCTGGGGCTCCTGGAGATCCTTTATGAACTCTCCCTGCAGGAGAACTATCACCTGCTGGCCAGTAAGTCCTTTGCCAACGTGAAGAATGCTCCCGAGAGCAAGCGAGTACGTCAGGTGGAGGAATATATCGACAAGAACTATAAGCAGGAAATCCGTCTGAAGACACTTGCCGACATTGCCGGAATGACACCTGCGGCCTTCAGCCGTTTCTTCCGTACCCGTACCGGTAAGACGGTTTCTGACTATATGATAGACATCCGTCTGGGACATGCTGCCCGCCTGCTGGTGGACTCTCCTACCAGTGTGGCAGAGATCTGCTATTGCTGCGGTTTCAATAATATCAGTAACTTCAACCGCATCTTCAAGAAGAAGAAGGGCTGCTCACCCACAGCCTTCCGCGATAACTACCATAAGAGCAAGATTATTATTTAATAAATCCCTATCCCAGCCCCCGCAAAAAAAAGGAGGGCATTTTTTACATATCAATTACTCAATGAAATCATCCGTTCTTGCATTATTGTTGTGTCTTTGCGGCTTATGTGCTTGCAATCAATCCGCAACTACCGAATCAGAGTTTGTAACCGTTAAAGACGGAAAGTTCTTCCGTGGAGATAAGGAATACCGCTATGTGGGTGCCAACTTCTGGTATGGCGCTATATTAGGCAGCGAAGGCCGGGGCGGAAACAGGGAACGGCTCCTTAAGGAGCTGGACCTGATGAAGGAGACAGGCATTACCACCCTGCGTGTCCTGGTGGGAGCCGAAGGTCGTGACTGCCTGGGCAGACATATCTCTCCCATCCTGCAGTCTCAGCCGGGTGAGTATAACGATACCATCCTTCAGGGCCTGGATTTCCTGCTTTCCGAATTGGAGAAACGGGAGATGACGGCAACGCTCTATCTGAATAATGCGTGGGAATGGAGTGGCGGCTATGGCGCTTACCTGGAGTGGGCCGGATGCGGACAGGCGGCTGACCCGGAGGACTGGGACGGCTTCCTGAAGTATCATTGTCAGTTTGTGCGGAACGATAAGGCCAAGGAGTTTGCTGCTAATCACGTCAGGTATATTGTCAGCCGTACCAATACCATAACCGGTAAGCCCTATAGCGAGTCTCCTGCCATCCTGGCGTGGGAGTTGGCCAACGAGCCCCGTGCCTTTGCCGGTGACTCTATTACCAAGGCATGCTTTGCCCAGTGGGTAAAGGATCAGGCTACGCTTATCAAGAGCCTGGATGCCAACCATCTGGTAACAACCGGTAGCGAGGGTATCTGGGGCTGTGAGTTGGATGCCGACCTCTTCCATGAGATACATTCCTATCCCGAGATTGATTTCATCTGCATCCATATCTGGCCTTACAACTGGCATTGGATTGGTTCCGTTTCCGGTCCTATTGCCCAGGCAAGGGACATCAACGGCCCCACATCTATGATTGACAGCATTGACAATGCCCGCAGGAATACAGAGCGCTATATGAACGAGTGTTATGAGGCCATAAAGGACCTGAACAAACCTATGATTCTGGAGGAGTTCGGTTATCCCAGGGACAACTATACCGTTGAGCCGGGTACACCAACTACAGGGCGCGACCAGTATTATCAGTTCGTCTTTGATTTAGTAAAGAACAGCGGCAAGCTGGCTGGCTGTAGTTTCTGGGGATGGGGAGGACTGGCTTCTCAGCTTCATTACAAATGGCAGCCGTGGGACGATTATACCTGCGACCCCGCCTTCGAGGAGCAAGGTCTCAACTCTGTCTTTGCAGCAGACTCTTCAACCCTGCGCATCATCAGGGAGTTTGCAAAAGATTGATATCTGAAAAAGAGATAATCACAAGATACAATTAATGGGGAGTCCGCTCCCCATTAATTGTATCCTATTCTTTCACCCTTATCAGCGTCAGACCGTCGCGGAGGGGCAGAATAACCTTTTCTACCCGGTCGTCTTTGGCCACCAAATCGTTGAAAGCCTGAACGCCTTGGGTCTGCAGGTCGCTTTCGCGAGGGTGTTCCTCCAGAACGTGGCCGTACCAGAGGGTATTGTCGGCAATGATAAAGCCGCCCTTACGCATCCGGGGAAGCACCATCTGATAATAATCAACGTACTGGCGCTTGTCGGCATCAATAAAGGCCAGGTCCCATGTAACGTCCATCTGCGGCACCAGTTCGAGGGCATCGCCTATATGCAGGTGCAACTTGTTGGCATACTTACTGCCGTCGAACCATTTGCGGATAAAGTCCTCCTGCTCGTCGAAGATTTCGAAGGTGTGAAGTTCTGCCCCTTCCTCCAACCCCTCGGCCATGCTGAGGGCGCTGTATCCGCTGAAGGTTCCCAATTCCAGCACCATCTTGGGGCGAATCATCTGCACCAGCATCTTCAGCAAACGGCCCTGAAGGTGTCCGCTTGCCATCTGGCCATAAGACAGCCTGAGCTGTGTATCGCGCCATAACTCATGCAGATAATCTCCCTCAGCATCAATATGATGCAGTATGTAATCGTCTAAATCCATCTTTTGAGAGTTTAAAGTTTAGAGTCAGTTCAACTAGTTTAGAGTTAATTCTTTATTTAATCTTTGAACTATCAACTGTCTCTAATCTCTCAACTCTAATCTCTCAACTTTATTCTTCGGATGAGGAAGCCTTGTCTATCAGAGCTTCAATGGCCAGGCGGTAGCTGTCCAGGCCGAATCCGCAGATAACACCCAGGCATCCGGGGCTGATGAGGCTCTTACGACGGAACTCCTCGCGCTGGTGAACATTGCTGATATGTACCTCTACGGCAGGGGTGCATACACTCTTCAGGGCATCCAGGATAGCCACGCTGGTATGGGTATAGGCACCGGCATTCAGCACAATGCCGTCACGGTCGAAGCCTACCTCCTGAATCTTGTTGATAATCTCACCCTCCAGATTGCTCTGGTAATAGTCTATGCGAACCTGAGGGAAACGTGTACGCAGTTCCTTCAGATAGTCTGCCCAAGCTTTTTTCCCGTAAATCTCAGGCTCACGAACGCCCAGTAAATTCAAGTTAGGGCCGTTGATAATTTGTATTCTCATAATTTTTCTGTACTTTTGCCGGTACAAAGATAAGAAAAATAGCCGAACGAGCGTACATTATTGTATAATTTTAATATAAAGGACTAAGGTTTTGAGTTATCAGTTCACAAATACAGGAACTATCAGCCCTCAGATACTGAGGCGTTATATGCAATATCTGCGGCTGGAGCGTTCTTACACCGGTAATACCCTGGATGCTTATGTGAGGGATTTGCAGAAGTTGCTGAACTATTATGCCGATACGGGGATAGACTTCCGTCATGTCACGCTGGAGCAGTTGGACCGTTTCTCCGGCTCGATGCAGGAACTGGGTGTCCAGCCCCGTAGTGTGGCGCGTATCCTGAGCGGCGTACGTTCGTTCTACCGTTTCCTGGTCCTGGAGAAGGAGGTGGAGACTGACCCTACCGAACTGCTCGAGAACCCTCAGATAGGAAAACACCTGCCTGAGGTGCTGAGCATTCAGGAGATAGATGACATAGAACAGGTCATTGACAGGAGCAAGCCTCAGGGGGTAAGGGATGTGGCTATTATAGAGATGCTGTACAGTTGCGGTTTGCGTATCAGCGAGCTGTGTAACCTGAAGATGAGTGAGCTGTTCCTGGAGGAAGGCTATATCCGGGTTCACGGCAAAGGCCGTAAGGAACGGCTTGTCCCCATAGGCGGGCAGGCCATAGAGAAACTGCGCCAATGGTTTGTGGTACGGGTGGGTGTAAAGGCCAGGCCCGGACACGAGGACTATGTCTTTATCAGCACCAAGAGGGGCACCAGACTGAGCCGTATCACCCTTTTTGTATATATTAAGGATTATGCCCAAAGGGCAGGTATCCGTAAGAATATCAGCCCCCACACCTTCCGTCACAGTTTTGCCACCCACCTGTTGGAGGGCGGTGCCAACCTGCGTGCCATCCAGGCCATGTTGGGGCACGAGGATATCTCCACCACCGAAATCTATATGCATATTGACCGGAGCCATCTCCGTGAAGAGATCCTGGAGCACCATCCGAGAAACTTGAGAATGAAGAGTGAAGGCTGCGATTAAGCGAGAGGAGAGTGATGCTCGCATCAACTATCCCGAGCGTGAGCAGGCTCGACCGAGGGTCAAGAATGAAGAGTGAAGAATGGACGGAGTCAATTTGCTGCCGCTAGGTTCTCTAATTGCTTGCCCCTTGTTCCTTGCCCCTTGCCCCTCGATTCTTCACTCTTCACTTAAATTTGGTGAATTGTTGAAATATTCTTCACTCTTCACTCTTCATTCTTCATTTAATTTTGTACCTTTGCACGCAAAATTGATATAAGGTTAAAATAATTATGCAAAAATCACAGATTGTTTTGATGGCAGCAGCCGTTGTTGCGCTGTCATCTTGTAGTAAGCTTGGTAAGCTTAGTTCGGATAACTTTAATGTAACTCCCACTCCCCTTGAGGCTGTGGGTGGCCAGGTTCCCGCTACAATCAACGGTACATTCCCCGTTAAGTATATGAAGAAGAAGGCTCAGGTAACCGTAACTCCCGTCCTGAAGTATCAGGGTGGCGAGGCAGAGGGCCAGAGCGCTACATTCCAGGGTGAGAAGGTAGAAGGTAATGCCACCACTATCAGATATAAGGCCGGCGGCACTTACACTATGAAGACCAACTTCGCCTACATTGAGCCCATGCTGTCCAGCGAGCTGTATGCCCGCTTCGATGCCAAGGTAGGCAAGAAGACCGTATCAATCCCCGAGGTTAAGATCGGTTACGGCGTGCTGGCAACCAGCCAGCTGCTGAGCCGTTGCAATATGAACGGCGCTACTGCCCCTGACGCATACCAGCGTATCATCGCCCAGAAGCAGGAGGCCAACATCAAGTTCCTCATCAACCAGGCTAACCTTCGTGCCAGCGAGCTGAACTCGGTAAGCATTAAGGAGCTGGGTAAGATTCTGAAGGAGATTAACGACAACGCCGAGACACGTGCCCTGCAGAATATCGAGGTAAGTGCCTACGCAAGTCCCGACGGTAAGTACGACTTTAACGAGAAGCTGGCCGAAAAGCGTCAGAACGTCAGCAGCGAGTACCTGAAGGGCGAGCTGAAGAAGATTCGCATGAAAGCTGATGTGGATACCAAGTTTACCGCCGAGGACTGGGAAGGCTTCCAGGAACTGGTTTCCAAGAGCAACCTGCAGGACAAGGAGATTATCCTTCGCGTCCTCTCTATGTACCAGGAGCCCGAAGAGCGTGAGCAGCAGATCAGCAATATGAGTGAGGTATATACTGACATTAAGGAGAGCATCCTGCCCGAGTTGCGTCGTGCCCGCCTGATTGTAAACTATGAGGTTATCGGCCGTAGCGACGAGCAGATTCTGGAACAGTTCCAGCAGGATCCCTCTAAGCTGAGCGTAGAGGAAATGGTTTACGGTGCCAACAAGCTGACCAAGGATGAGGCTACCCGCAAGCAGTGGAACGAGGCCATTGCCAAGCAGTATCCCAGCGACTACCGCGCCCTCAACAACATGGCCCAGCAGGCTATTGCCGAGGGTAATGCCGAAGCTGCCGACAACTACCTGAAGCAGGCTGCCGGTGTCAGCAAGAATGCCCCCGAGGTAAATACCAACCTGGCCCTGCTTGCCCTCAAGAACGGCGATGTGAACGCCGCCGAGACGTACCTTGCCAAGGGTAGCGGCTCTGATACCTTCAAGGAGGTTATGGGCAACCTGAATATTGCCAAGGGCAACTACACACAGGCAGCTGCCGACCTGGCAGGTGTGAAGTCAAACAGCGCAGCCCTGGCCCAGATTCTGGCCAAGGACTATGCAAGTGCCAAGAAGACACTGGCCTCTGTGCAGAATGCAGATGCCGTCACCAGCTACCTGCAGGCAGTTCTGGCTGCCCGTACAGGCGACACCACCACACTGGCCTCTGCCCTCAAGAGCGCTGTCAGTCAGGACGGAACCCTGGCAGCCCGCGCCGCCAATGACCTGGAGTTTGCCAAGTACGCTAATATTGTAAAGAGCATCATCAAGTAAGTGATACATTCTTAGGAGCGAAGGGTGAGGAATTATTGCTGAGTAAAGGACAAAAGTTATGAAGACAAGAAGCTTTCTCCTATACCTTATAATTCTTCACTCTTCGTTTTTCTTTTTGAATTCCTGTACCGGTCATCCCGACCGGGTGGTGATACAGGGCCGCTTTGCCCACCTTGAGCAAGGCGAGTTCTATATCTACAGCCCTAACGGCGGAACAGACCGGCTGGACACACTGCATATTCAGAACGGCGAGTTTGAATATACCGCCAAGACAGACGGAAGTGTCATCTTCCGGCTGATGTACCCCAATTTCTCAGAGCTGACCCTCTTTGCCCGTCCCGGCGATGATATCGAGGTATCGGGTGATGCCCGTAACCTGAATGCCGTGGAAGTGAAGGGGACAGAGGACAATGAGGTATATACCGACTTCCGTAAACACATCAGCGGCCTCTCGGAGAAGGAGGAACGTGATGTGGCACAGCAGTATTGCCTGAAATATCCAACACTGGCCGTCAGCCATTACCTCTTTACCACTTATTTTTTGCTGAACGACAGCATCCCGCAAACCGAGGTGGCCGAGATATTCGACAGCCTCTGCCGCGCCTGCCCGGACAACGTAGAACTGAGCATGCTGTCCCGTGATGTCCGTTCCCACGGAATGCTGCAAAGGGGAAAGCCCTTGCCGGACTTCAAGTTGCACACCCGTCCCTCCGTCTTCGGAAACGGGGAAGGAAAGGAGATTACCGCTGATGATTTCCGTGGCGGTTACCTGCTCCTGTCCTTCTGGGCCAGTTGGAAGGGAGGTTCTCAAAGCGCCCTCTATCGTACCCGCCGTTTCCGTAGGGAAATGAAGGAGAAGGGTATAACGGTACATGCCGTCAGCTACTCGCTCGATACCGATGCCTCCGCCTTAGCCAGAGCAGAACTGCTTGACAGTATAGATTATCACAGCTATTGCGACTATCAGGGATTCAATAGCGACCTTGTTCAGCAATGGGGTATCTGCGACCTGCCGTTCTTTATTCTTGCGGATTCCGCCCGGAAGATAGTTGCCTCCGGTTCGGACTGGCAGCGTGACATACAACCATACGTCCCGAATTAATGCTTGTAAAAGTATATGGTGCAACCGTACAGGGGTTGCAGGCCGTAGCAGTAACCATTGAGGTTAATGCCACCCGAGGCTGCCGTTTTGTCATGGTAGGCCTCCCCGACAGTGCCGTAAAGGAAAGTCATGAACGCATCATGGCAGCTATTGAGAACAGCGGCTACAAGTTTCCCACCCGTCAGATAACCGTCAACCTGGCTCCTGCCGATGTCCGGAAGGAAGGTTCCGGCCTGGATCTCCCCCTTGCGGTAGGAATCCTTGCCACGGAAGGTGAGGTGGACATTAATCTGCTGAACCGCTATATGATGGTGGGAGAGCTGAGTCTGGATGGCTCCCTGATGCCCATCAAGGGCGCGCTTCCCATTGCTATCAAGGCGCGCGAACAGGGCTATGAGGGACTCTTTGTCCCCGAGGAGAATATCCGTGAGGCCGCCGTTGTAAATAAACTCAAGGTATATGGTGTCCGTCATATTAATCAGGTGATAGGACATCTTAACGGCATGCATCCGCTGGA
>CACYMI010000042.1:0-382 GCA_902775385.1 uncultured Bacteroidales bacterium | reverse complement strand
GCATCCGCTGGAACCTACCGTCATCAACACCCGTGCCGACTTCTATGCCCAGCAGAACGATTTCGAACTGGACTTTGCCGATGTCAAGGGGCAGGAACACGTGAAGCGCGCCATGGAGATTGCCGCCGCCGGTGGTCATAACCTGATTATGATAGGCCCTCCCGGAAGCGGCAAGAGCATGATGGCCAAGCGCCTGCCCGGCATCCTGCCGCCCCTGTCCTTACAAGAAAGCATGGAGACTACTCAGATACATTCCGTTGCCGGCAAGTTGCCCGGTAATTGCTCCCTGATAGCCCACCGCCCCTTTCGCTCGCCGCACCATACCGTTTCACAGGTAGCCCTGGTAGGCGGCGGCAGCAATCCGCAGCCGGGTGAGATAAGT
>CACYMI010000041.1 GCA_902775385.1 uncultured Bacteroidales bacterium | reverse complement strand
GATGATATCAGGCTGGTAGGCAAGAACGGTGATGTACTTACCCGTGAGCTGGACCTGATTGACGTATGGTTCGACTCGGGTGCCATGCCCTATGCCCAGATTCACTATCCCTTCGAGAATAAGGAGGCATTGGACAGCCGCGTATGCTATCCTGCCGACTTCATCGCCGAAGGTGTGGACCAGACCCGAGGATGGTTCTTTACCCTGCATGCTATTGCCACCATGGTATTTGACAGCGTGGCATACAAGGCCGTCATCAGTAACGGTCTGGTATTGGACAAGAACGGTATCAAGATGTCCAAGCGTCTGGGTAACGTCATCAATCCCTTTGACTGTATCGAGACTTACGGTGTTGACCCTGTCCGCTGGTATATGGTTACCAACTCGGCTCCTTGGGATAACCTCAGTTTTGACCCCGACGGGGTGAAGGAGGTAAGCGGCAGTTTCTTCGTGAAGCTGCACCAGACATACGGCCTGCTGGCTATGTATGCCAATGTGGACGGCTGGAACAACAGTCAGCCCCAGGTCCCCTATGCGGAGAGGGCACTCTTTGACCGCTGGATTCTCAGTCAGCTGAACACGCTTGTCAAGGATGTTACGGAGGCTTTTGACGACTATGAGCCTACCCGTGCCGGACGCGCTGTCCAGACATTTGTAGTGGATTACCTCAGTAACTGGTATGTCCGCCTGGCCAAGAAACGTCTGTGGGGCGAAGGTCTGTCACAGGATAAGCTGGCATGCTACCAGACACTGTATGAGTGTCTGCTTACCGTCAGCAAGCTGATAGCTCCCGTCTCACCCTTCTTTGCCGACCGTCTGTATCGTGACCTTACCTTCGGCGAAGGTCTGACCAGTGTACATCTTGAAAGCTATCCTGTTGCCGACGAGAGCATTATAGACAAGAAGCTGGAGGAGAATATGGATATTGTGCAGAAGATCTGCTCAATGGCCCTGTCTCTGCGTAAGAAGGAGAAAATCGGCGTCCGTCAGCCCCTGCAGCGTATTGCCATCCCTGTAACCGACAACAGTATCAAGGAAGGAATCATATTCCTGAAGCATATTATCCTGGATGAGCTGAATATCAAGGATATCGAGTTCATCGAGGGTCAGATGGTGCAGAAGAACGTTAAGCCCAATTTCCGCGTGATGGGTAAGAAGTTCGGCAAGCAGATGAAAGCTGCAGCCGCCGTGGTGATAGCCCTCTCTCAGGAGCAGATCGCTCAGTTGGAGAATGGTGCCGTTATGATTAACGTGGAGGGTACCGACTACGAGCTGACACGTGACGATGTGGAAATCTCCGCACAGGATATGCCCGGCTGGAGTGTTACCAGCGAGGGTGTGCTTACTGTGGCGCTGGATATTACCATTACTCCTGAGCTGCGTCTGGAAGGCGTAGCCCGTGAGCTGGTGCGCAGCATTCAGCAGATGCGTAAGGATACCGGGCTGGAGATTACGGACCGTATCACGGTTACCGTTCCCAAGAATGATGACAATGATGCCTGTATTCAGGCATACAGCGACTATATCACCTCGCAGGTACTGGCAGACAGTATCTCCATGGGCGATGAACTAACAATACAAAAAATAAGATAAATCATGGAAGAAGAAAAGAAACGCTATTCTGACGAGGAACTGGAAGAGTTTCGCCAGATTATCCTTGAAAAGCTGGCCGTAAACCGTCGTGATTACGAAGCATATATGGACCAGCTTACACGCCGCAATGACAACGGAGCCGATGATACAGCACCCACCTATCATCAGCTTGAGGAGGGTTCTGAGGCGCTTTCCAAGGAAACGCTGATGAATATGGCCGTCCGTACCCAGAAGTTTATCAAGGGTCTGGAGCAGGCTTTGGTTCGTATTGATAACAAGACTTACGGTATCTGCCGCGAAACCGGCAAGCTGATACCCAAGGAGCGTCTTCGCCTGGTACCTCATGCTACGCTTAGCGTCGAGGCCAAGAACGCACGCGATAAACGCAAGTGATCTCTTATGACACGCAGGCACAGGCAGGCACTCTTCAGCGTTATACTCTCGGTGGGCATACTCTGTACGGATCAGCTTATCAAGATAGCTGTGAAGACGGGTATGTACCTTCACCAGAGTATTCATGTTACGGACTGGTTCCAGATTCTCTTTACCGAGAATCGCGGAATGGCCTTCGGCATGGAATTGTTTGACAAGTTGTTCCTTACCTCGTTCCGTATCCTGGCGGTATCCTTCCTTATATATTATATTGTCAGGAAAATAAGGGAAGGGATAAGCTGGGGATACCTCTCCTGCCTGATACTTATCATGGCCGGTGCTGCCGGAAACATCTTCGACTGTGTTTTCTACGGGATGATTTTCAATAACCCGCCGGCTCCCATGATTGCCGAGTTCGTGCCCTGGGGTACCGGTTATGAGAGTCTGCTGCACGGCAGGGTAGTGGATATGTTCTACTTCCCGCTTGTGGAGTGGGACTGGCCCGGCTGGCTTCCGGTTATCGGTGGCGGGCATTTTATCTTTTTCAGCCCCATCTTCAACTTTGCCGACGCTTGCATATCATGTGGTGTCATAGCATTGCTCCTCTTCTACAAAAAGGTATTACGCAATGAGGAGTAATGCTTTTATTTTATGCAGCCTTACCCTGGCTGTTATATTTACCGGCTGTAAGCCCAAAAGACCCTCCGGAATCCTTTCTGAAAGCAAGATGGAGGATGTGATGGTGGACTATCATCTGGCGCAGGGTATGGCCGAACTGGCTGACAATGATGTGGAGGCAGCCCGTTACAGGTATATCCAGGCGGTATTCAGGAAGCATCATATCACAGAGGCTGTCTTTGACTCATCCCTGGTGTATTATTTCGAGCATTCCGAGACCTTCAATGACATTTATAAGAATGTCAGTCAGCGCGTTCAGGCACAGGCCGAGAAATTCGGCGTGGATGCCAGGGCCACGCAGAACCAGTACAGCCATCTTACCGCCCAGGGCGATACGGCCAATATATGGACCGACCACAACTATGCCTGCGTCATCCCCGATAAGTTGCGGAATATCTATCAGTTTACCCTGACGGCAGACAGTACCTATCAGACGGGTGACTCGTTCATCTGGCATTTCCAGACACAGTATATCACCCAGGGACTGGATCGTGAGACCTACGCCGTAATGGCATTGCAGTACGAAAACGATTCCGTTGCCAGTGTTACACAGTATATCAGGGGCAATAACAGTTTCGACATCAGATTCTCACCCCGCGCACCGTTGGATACCGTTCCCCTGCGTAAGATCAGCGGCTTCGTGTATATGCCTACCATGTCGCAGAACGAGAAAAGCCTGATGGTTCTTATGCTTCAGGACATAGCCATGATCCGTATGCATCCCGAACCGAAGGATACCGCCGTCGTAGATACCATGCTGACAGATTCGCTGCAGGCGGACACACTGCCGGCCTTTACCGGCAAGCGCCTTTCCCCGTTGGAAATCAGGGACAAGCAGCCGCATGAGAAGAAGATCAACGTGGTGAAGGAGAAGCAGGTCCGCCCCGTCAGACGTAATCAGGGCAATCAGAGAGTAAGACGCCGTTACCAGTTATGATCAGACGTGGCTATCATAGAATCCGCAAGTCCGACGGACAGATTATAGAAGGTCCTCTGGTAGTGGAGCTGACCGACGAGGGCTCTATGCTCTCATACCATCTTCTCCATAACGAAGAGCCTTATACGGAATGGCAGGGAGGAACTTACGAGGAACATATATAAAAATAATATATATATAACATAAATACTATCCACATGAAAAAAGTCATTTTCCTTGCATTGGCAATGTGCTGCCTCAGTTCAAACGTTGCTGATGCCAAAAAGAAGAAGACCAGCGGCAATCCCATTGCGCAGGGCTGGTATGCAGATCCCGAGGGAGCGGTTCTCGACGGCAAGTATTGGATTTTCCCCACCTACAGCGCCCCTTACAAACAGCAGCTGCATTTTGATGCCTTCAGCAGTACCGACCTGGTCAACTGGACCAAGCATGAGCGCGTGCTGGAGCAGAAGAATATCCCCTGGCTGCGTATGGCCTTGTGGGCTCCTGCCATTATCGAGGCAAATAACAAGTTCTATCTGTTCTTCGGCGGCAATGACGTGCATGAAGGCGAGGTGGGCGGTATCGGCGTAGCGGTAAGCGACAAGCCGGAAGGACCCTATACGGATGCGCTGGGTAAGCCCCTGATCAATGAGATAGTCAATGGCGCACAGCCCATTGACCAGTTTGTCTTCCGTGACGATGACGGACAGTTCTATATGTTCTATGGCGGCTGGCGTCACTGCAACGTATGCAAGCTCAGTCCCGATCTGCTGAGTATCGTTCCCTGGGAGGACGGACAGAAGTTCCATGAGATCACACCCAGCGAGACTTACGTGGAGGGCCCCTTTATGCTCAAGCGCAACGGCAAATACTACTTTATGTGGAGCGAGGGCGGCTGGACCGGTCCCGACTATTGTGTGGCATACGCCATTGCCGACAGTCCCTTCGGTCCTTTCAAGCGTATCGGCAAGATTCTGGAGCGTGACGAGAGCATAGCCCGAGGCGCGGGCCATCATAGCGTAATCCAGGTACCGGGCAAGGATGAGTATTATATCATCTATCACCGTCGTCCCTTGGAGGAGACGGACGGCAACCATCGCGTTACCTGTATCGACAAGCTGGAGTTCAATGCCGACGGAACCATCCGGCCCGTCAAGATGACCTTCGAGGGTGTGAAGGCCAATAAAATCAGGAAGTCATCCAAAAAGTAATATATAGCAAAGAAGGGAACTCGCCGTGACGGGTTCCCTTCTTTTTGTTATTTCTCAATCACGGCAAACTGTTCCAGGTGCTCATCGATGTAGCGGGCCACGGTTTCCGTAACCTCTTCCTCCATCTCAATGAACTCGTCGTCCAGTTCGTCAAATTCGGGATACTTCTCAAACAGCGCCATGAACTCCTCATCGCTGCAATCGCATGTCAGCTCGTCGCCGTATTTCTCAAAGAGTTTTCTTCCTTTATATATAAGATTGCAGAAATCCTTTGCCCCCCACAGGCGCATAGCTTTGGCAAAGGGGTTCAGGAAGATGAAAGGCCCGTATCCGTTATGAATCAACTGGACGAAGCCCCCGTCCATGACTTCCTCCCGGAATATCATATAGGCCATCAGGGTAATCTGGTCGGGTTGCAACAGTCGCATGCTCTCGGCATTCAGTTCGCCGCCTATACTCTCCAGAATATGCTTGTGAAAGACGTCCGTAAAGGCATCCATTCCCTGTCCGGCAGCTTCGATAATCTCTGTTTCCTTAATCTTAACTTGCATGATATGATGTGATTATTTGTAATGCAAAGGTATCAAAAATAATGATAATCAGGTAGCAGATGACAAAAAACGCTATCCTTTTTTTGAAATAAGCGTAATTTTTACTACTTTTGCATGATTTTTAATGATAAAATCCATCTAATTATAATTAATTAAATTAAACATGGTTTATTCACACGAAGTACAAAACATGTGTTGCGTGGCTAAAGGCCCCAACCATGGTCCTGCTCCCATTCCCGAAGAAGGCAAGTGGGTACAGGCAAAGGAGATTAAGGACATCAGCGGTCTGACCCACGGTATCGGCTGGTGTGCTCCCCAGCAGGGCGCATGCAAGCTGACCCTGAACGTCAAGGACGGTGTTATCGAGGAGGCTCTGGTTGAGACAATCGGTTGCTCCGGTATGACTCACTCTGCCGCTATGGCCAGTGAGATTCTGCCCGGTAAGACTATCCTGGAGGCGCTGAATACCGACTTGGTTTGCGATGCTATCAATACCGCTATGCGCGAGCTGTTCCTGCAGATTGTCTATGGCCGTACACAGAGTGCCTTCTCAGAGGGTGGTCTGATGATTGGTGCCGGTTTGGAAGACCTGGGTAAGGGTCTTGTTTCCCAGTGCGGTACACTCTACGGTACCAAGGTTAAGGGTACACGTTACCTGCAGCTGACTGAGGGCTACATCACCAAGATGTATCTGGACAAGGACGATCAGGTATGCGGTTATGAGTTTGTTCACATGGGCAAGTTCATGGACGCTGTCAAGAAGGGTATGCCTGCTGAGGAGGCCCTGAAGAGTGTTACAGGTACCTATGGCCGTACCAAGGCCGAGGACGGTGCTGTTAAGAGTATTGACCCACGTAAAGAATAAGGAGGAACTGCTATGATTAGAGAAGTAAAATTCGAGTCACAAGACCGTCGTATCAAGCAGATTCTTGCTTGTCTGAACGCACACGGCATCGCATCTATCGAGGAGGCCAACCAGATTTGTGAGGCTGCCGGCCTTGATCCTTACAAGACCTGTGAGGAGACACAGATGATCTGCTTCGAGAACGCCAAGTGGGCTTACGTGGTAGGTACCGCTATCGCACTGAAGGAGAAGGCTAAGGACGCTGTTGAGGCTGCCAACTACATCGGCGAAGGCCTGCAGAGCTTCTGTATCCCCGGTTCTGTTGCCGATGACCGTAAGGTAGGTATCGGCCATGGTGAGCTGGGTGCCCGTCTGCTTTCACCTGACACCAAGTGTTTCGCCTTCCTGGCCGGCCATGAGTCATTCGCCGCTGCCGAGGGTGCTATCAAGATTGCCCAGATGGCTAACAAGTCAAGACCAGCTGACAAGCCCCTCCGTTGTATCCTCAACGGTCTGGGTAAGGATGCCGCCATGATCATCAGCCGTATCAACGGTTTCACATACGTACAGACACAGTTCGACTACTTCACAGGTGAGCTGAAGGAAGTTAAGCGTATCGCTTACTCCAACGGTCCCCGTGCTGCCGTAAACTGCTACGGTGCCGACGATGTACGCGAGGGTGTGGCCATCCTCTGGAAGGAAGATGTGGATGTATCCATCACAGGTAACTCTACCAACCCCACACGTTTCCAGCATCCCGTAGCCGGTACATACAAGAAGGAGCGTATCCGTGCCGGTAAGGCTTACTTCAGCGTTGCCAGCGGTGGCGGTACAGGTCGTACGCTGCATCCCGATAACATGGCTGCCGGTCCCGCCTCTTACGGTATGACCGACACACTGGGCCGTATGCACTCAGATGCTCAGTTCGCAGGTTCCAGCTCAGTTCCCGCTCACGTAGAGATGATGGGCTTCCTGGGTATCGGTAACAACCCCATGGTAGGTTGTACCGTAGCTTGCGCCGTACAGGCTGACCTGTATCTGAACAAGAAGTAAGACCTTCTTACTGATTCAATATCCGACTCCCGTAGTTCCGCTGAATTACGGGAGTTTTCTTTTTACCGTTTCCCCATTCCCGTCACATAGGCAGAAAAATCAACAGATTTATTTGGCGGAAGTCATTTAAATGTTTATATTTGTACCGTCTTACAATATTGTATAACTTATACTTTATTTTTATGTCTTTGCTTATTGTCTTTAAGCTTCTCGGCTCACTGGCATTACTCATGTTCGGTATGAAATCCATGAGTGAGGCCTTGCAGAAGATGGCCGGCCCCCAGTTACGTCACGTTCTCGGTGCAATGACCACCAACCGGTTTACCGGAGTACTTACCGGTATGCTAGTCACCGCGTCCGTACAGTCTTCCACGGCAACCACCGTCATGACGGTATCCTTCGTAAATGCCGGTCTGCTTACCCTGGCCCAGGCCATATCCGTTATCATGGGTGCCAATATCGGTACCACACTGACTGCCTGGATTATGGCAATAGGCACCGCAGGAGGCGGTGAAGCCGCCACGTTCGATGTCAGCTTCCTCGCCTACATCGGCTTCTTCATAGGTATCATCCTTATATATATGAAGAGACACCGCTACATCGGCGATTTCCTCTTCGGTCTCGGACTCCTGCTGCTGGGTCTTACCACCCTCAAGGCCACCGGCACATCAATGGATATGGGCAACAACCCCGCCGTAACGGACTTCTTCATGTCCTTCGACCCGAACGCTTTCTCCACCACTCTGATATTCCTCCTGCTGGGCGGCGCGCTGACTTTCTGTGTACAGTCCTCAGCAGCCGTTATGGCTATCACCATGCTGCTTTGCTCCACCGGTGCCATGCCTATCTATCAGGGTATCGCACTGGTAATGGGCGAGAATATCGGAACCACCATCACCTCTAATCTGGCTGCCCTGTCAGCCAATACACAGGCCCGCCGCGCCGCACTTTCACACCTGTTCTTCAACTTCTTCGGCGTATTCTGGATCCTGTTTGTGTTCCGTCCCTTCGTAGATGCTGTCTGCGGCGCGGTAGGGTATGACGTTGAAATGACCAAGGAGACAGCCGGTGCGGCTGCATTCATGGTCAATGCCGGTAAACTCAATTTCGTACTGGCCGCATTCCATACCTGCTTTAACGTGGTCAACACCTTCATACTCATCTGGTTTATCCCCTATATCGAGAAGCTGGTATGCCTCGTAATCAAACCTAAGAAGGTGGACGAGGAAGAGGACTTCCGTCTGCATTTCATCACCTCCGGTATCATGAAGACCCCCGAGCTCTCAGTGCTGGAAGCGCAGAAGGAAATCCAGAGCTTTGCCAGCCGTATGCAGCGTATGTTCCTGATGGTCCATGAGTTACTGACCCTCTCCTCATCCACTACCGGAAACAAGAAGAGCAGTCAGGAAACGGATTTCAACAAGCTCTTCTCACGTATCGAGAAGTACGAGAGCATTTCCGATAACCTGGAGCTGGAGATAGCCAAGTACCTGGATCAGGTCAGCGATGCCCACCTCTCCGATGACACCAAGGCCAAGATCCGTGGTATGCTCCGCGAGATCTCCGAACTGGAGAGTATCGGTGACAGCTGTTATAACATGGCCCGTACCATCAGTCGCAAGTACCAGGGTAAGGAAGACCACTTCAACGAAGCCCAGTACAACCACCTCTATCAGATGATGGGACTCACCGACCAGGCCCTTACCAATATGAACCAGCTTATCAGCGGCCGCAAGGACTACTTCGATGTGAACCGTTCCTATAATATCGAGAAGGAAATCAACAACTTCCGTGATCAGCTGAAATCACAGAACATCACCGATATCAACAATCACCAGTACACCTATGCCGTAGGTACCATCTACATGGACCTCATCAATTCATGCGAGAAGTTAGGTGACTATGTGGTTAATGTGGTAGAGGCCCGTACCGGAACCAAGATGCATTAACCGGCTTCCGGAAAGAATAAATCAGAAAAGTTCCAACTGAACGATATGGCTATTATCCGTCCGGGGTTCCTCCCCGGACGCTTCGTTCTGCTCCTCTTCCGGCAAATCCCAGAAGAAGTCCAGTTGCACGGCCACATCCGGCTTAATGGAATAGACACCGTATGAGTTGTGTCTGAAGGGCGACTCACGTTTCTGCGACTGCTTCCACAGGAAGAGCCCCACGGCCTTGTAAATATCATCATACCGAATAGCATCGTTAAACAAATCAGCATGCAGATTGTAGATATGCCTGACGATGATAGAAAGTTTAAGTCCGTCCTGACCGTGTTTCAGGAGCAGCTCAATGATATCTCTGTAGTATATATTGTTCATCGTTACAAAGTTAATCATTTTTTGTTAAATGCGATTAAATGTAAAGTAAATGTTTTGCCCTTCCGATAAAAAATAATAACTTTGCGTACGGTATGTTATATATTAAAGTAAAAAGATAATGAATAAGTTCTGCCTGATATGCGCGTCAGCCGTATGTCTTTCCCTGTTTACCTCATGTAACAAAAGCGAGTTTGAGAACCACGACCTTGGCATAGAGTATCCCGATAACAACATCGGATTCCTGTTTGCCGACCAGGTTGAGGACTCCCTCGTATTCCACACCTTCGACAGCTACAAAGCCTCACCCCTCCAGTCCCCCTGGATTACCATAACAGCCGGAGCATCCTACGATGTGGACTATAACCCCTACAACGTATATTACTTCAAGACCCTGCTCGCCTTCACCCCCAACACCACCGGTAGGACCCGGTACGGCTATGTAAGGATCGACAGCTATGACAAGAGCATAGCAGCCGTCTATGCGCAGTTCGGATTCCTGAATATCAACCATCCGGTCCCCACATATACAGATGTCACATCCATGATTCCCGATTCTGCCGCATTCCTGCTTCCGGTAGCTGCCGACGCACAGGCAGACAGCATCTGCTTCACCGTCTCACAGCCCTGGACCTTACGGCTCAAGAACGATGCCGACCAGTCCTGGATAACACTGGGCAGTACTTCCGGTCAGGCAGGCCATCACAATATCGCACTCAGTCTTGCCCGGAACACCGGCGGATCCACCCCCCGTACCGCCTCATTGATTCTCAAGTCGGGGCAGGTCGAAAACGAAATAGACATTAGGCAACTTCCCGCATCTCAGGGAAACAACCAGTAATAATACCATGCAGTACGGACTCTTTACAGACGAGGATTTCCGGCAGACCACACCCTTCACCGACAGGGTAGTATGCGTGCTCGGTAACTTAGGCGCCAGTCCCGCCTCAGTAAGGAAGCGCATACTGGACTTCGGCGCCTCTGAGGTCAGGACATCCGTCTCACGCGGCGCACATTACATCGTAATGGGTAATGATGTGCCTGACTCCCAACTCTCAGTACTGGCCGAGCTTAACTTCAACGGATATTACCCCAAAGTCCTTCACAGGGCGGAACTGGACGATATCTTCGCCGGACATTATGCGGCTTATCAGGTTCCGGCGGAGACCCTGAAGTCCCTCAACCTTAGCATACAGCATTATAACAGACTGAAGGTACAGCTCACCCCAGGCGTAAATACCCTCTACACCAAGGAGATGTACGTCCCCTTCCATACACAGACCGATCCCTCAGCCCTCTATCAGCAGTTAGGCAATATGGGCATCTACGCCAACAGCTATATTGACGATACCACCGGCCTGCTGCTTCTCCCGGACAGTACCCTTTCCCATTTGCGGGAAGGCACCGCCGACGAGACCGTTCTGTATATACAGAACACCTACAACAGCATGCGCGCGCAGAATTTCACCTTTCAGCTGATTGCCGAAAGTGATATTCTCACCTGGATAAAATCATTCGGATGACAGGAATCCCGTACTTTTACTTCTTTACCACCAGGATAGAAGTCTCGTACAGGACATACAGCGGCACAAAAACCAGCATCAGCGTAAACGGATCGCTGCTGGGCGTGATAATAGCCGCGGCAAAGAGCAATCCTACCACAGCATGACGGCGGTAATCCTTCAGTAAGTGCTTATGCAGGATACCCAACTGTGAAAGCAGCCATGCCAGAAGCGGCATCTCAAACACCAGTCCCATCACCATAATCAGCATTGTAAAGTTACCGATGTACGAGGACAGGTTAATCTGATTATGAATGCTCGGGCTCAGCTCATACTCCATCAGGAAACGGAACGTAAAGGGAAATACCAGAAAGTAACCCACCGCACAGCCGATGTAGAACATCAGCGTACCGCCGAAGAAAGCCGGCCTGATGTGCTTAATCTCATTCTCGTAAAGCGCCGGCTCGATAAACTTCCACACTTCCCAGATAAAATAGGGGAAGGCGATAACAGCCGCAAGGGAGATGGAAGTGGAGATATGTGTCATGAACTGGCTCGTCACATTGATGTTGATAATCTGCACGTTAAAGTCAGGGCTGAATGAGATAATCCCGTGACTCACCTTGTTCAGCCAGCGATAGACAAAGAAATCATTGGATGTGGCAGCCAGGATAAAGTCGTCAAAGATATGAGGCAAAGCCATGAAAGTACCTACCAGACACACCAGCAGCACACATGCCGAACGGAACAGCGCCCAACGCAGAATCTCCAGATGATCCCAGAACGACATTCCCTCATTCCCCTCATCCTCAACATTCACCTTCTCCTTAACTTCCTTATTCTCTTGCATATTCTTTGAATTGTTTCAGAAAAATATGGGTTACGGGTCATTCAGGCCCATAACCCATAATAACATATCATAATAGATTACTTAGCGTATGACGGCTTGACAAACTTGGCAGCCTTCAGGTAGTCGGCGCACACCCGCATACCGTCCAGGATGTTCGGACGGTTGCTGCCCTCCAGCTCCACAACCAGGTTCCTCAGTCCGGCAGTCTCCGCGTTATTGAAAATCGCGTCGAAACCAACCATACCGCTCTCGCCGAACTCCCTGTGATCCTTGATGTGGAGTAGGGTAAAGCGGCCCGGATACTTCTTAAAGTACTCCACAGGACTTACCTGACCGCGAACAGCCCAGTAAACATCCATCTCGAAGAACACCTTCTCAGCATCCGTATGCTCCAGCATATAGTCATACCAGACCTTACCCTCCACCTTACCGAACTCATGGGAGTGGTTATGGTAGCCGAACCTCATACCGGCGGCATTCACCATTTCACCCACCTTGTTCAGATACTTGCAGATCACTTCTGCCTCGGCCAGCGTCTTGGGGTAGTT
Organism: uncultured Bacteroidales bacterium; assembly: GCA_902775385.1. Taxonomy (GTDB): domain Bacteria; phylum Bacteroidota; class Bacteroidia; order Bacteroidales; family Bacteroidaceae; genus Physcousia. Next base: position 2,567 of record CACYMI010000041.1, on the reverse strand, counting down.
GACACCCGGGTTGACAATGTACTGCATACCGGCACGCTTGTGCGCGTCAATACACTGTTCCCACCACTTCAGGGCACCGTCAAAGTTACCGCTCTTCAGTTCCTCATTGCTAAGGTTATGACCCACATGGCTTGAGAGAACCTTCAAGCCGGCAGCCTCAATATCGGCTTTGAACTGCTCAGGCGTTACGCCATATAGCTTACCGTCACCGTAGTTGGCAGCCTCGATGGCAGTGTATCCCATCTTGGCCAGTTCCTTCAGTGTATTCTCGTGATTCTGCGCATACTTCTCGGGATTGCCGATAAGCTCACGCACACTGTACATCTGGAAGGCCATCTCCTTCTTCTTGGCATCAGCGTTCAGCCCTGCGGTCAGAGCCGCCAACACCATCAGCGCAATAGAAAAGTACTTCTTCATCTTACCGGACGTTTATTATTTCAGCACCTTAACGCGCACATTGCGGTACCAAACCTCGTCGCCGTGGTCCTGGAAACCGAAGTAGCCCGGCTCCTTACCGCAGTCCTTCATAATCTCAAAGGCAAGGGGCCAGTTCTTCTGACTGAACTTGCTGGTCTGCAGCAGATCCACCCATGTCTTGTCGGCCAGTGTATAGCTCAGCACCTTCACGCCGTTCTGGTAATGAGTAACCTTACCGTTCTTCACCACAATCCTTACCTTGTTCCACTGACCGGCAGGATTGGCGTTCTGAGGCTTAGCCACAATCATATCGTACAGAGATGTTGACTGGCGGATACCCAGTGTGGCGCCCAGCTTGGCGTCCGGGTGACGCTCATTGTCCAGTACCTGGCACTCGGGGCAGGAGATATAGATAGGCTGATAGTTCAGCTTAGCATCCTTCTGAACGGTAATCGTAGCCTTGATAGGACCGTCTTTCAGCTCCTTAGTCTCCTGGCGGGGCTTCTCGATGGTAGCGGTCTCCTTACCCAAGTAGAAGATACCTGAGTTACCGCCCTCTGAGATCTTCCATTCCACCTCGAACTCAAAGTTCTTGAACCGGCGTGTGAAGATAATGTCACCGCCTTCGCCCTCGCCTCGGCCGTTGAAGTGCAGCGCACCGTCCTTGATGTTCCACTTGCTGGGGATATGATCCTTACCGTAGCCCCTCCAGCCATCCATGCTGGTACCGTCAAACAGCACGTAGAAACCATCCTTGTCCGTCTTCAGCGAACTCAGTTCCACCTCAGGATTCTGAACCACAACATACTGCATGCCCTCAGCAGATGCAGAGAGTGAAGCCACCATAGCGGCAGCGGATAATATATTCTTGAATTTCATTGTTTTATACGATTTATTATAAATATTAAATTAAAGACAATTAGAGACACTCATAACAGGATGCCTCTAATTGTCAGGGATATTTTCTGATTATAGAAAACCTGCATTAATCATTGGGCAGCTCAGGCAGAACATAGCCGTTCTGATACTTAGGCTTAATCAGCTCTGCGGCAAACTCACGGGCATTCACAGGCTCTGTGTACTTCTTGTCGAATGTGGGGTGACCGTCATGGATTGAGAAGCCGTCCTTCAGCATAGCGCGTACAGTAGCATTCTCGGGGATGTTGGTGAATCTCATGTTCTCGCCATCCCATTCCAGTGTCTGGTTCAGACCCTGCAGACGGGTAGCCACAACACCCATTGCCACCATCTCGTTGAACGGACCGGCCTCGCTGAAGTCAGATGCAGTCCTTGTCCAGTCCTTCTTACCCTCGCGGATTTCCTTGATGGCACGGATCCAGTCACGCTGGTGACCGCCGGGACCGCCGGGAACACGACGGCAAACCTTCGGAGCATCGGGTACACGACCGCTCAGCAGGTAAGGCTTCTCACCATAGCAGCCGACAACCAGTGTATCCTTAGTACCATAGAAGATAGCACCGCCGCCGCTCACATTCAGATTCTTGCCTACAGGCAGACCCTCCGGACGGAAAGGAATGATACCACCGTCGCTCCAGGTAACCACCACCTCAGGCATAGCCACCTTAGGACGGTTGGGACGTGCGGGATATGTCAGCTTCACAACCTGAGCGCTGGGGCAGCAGTCAGACATAAGCGGGGTAGAGCTGCCTTCAGCCTTGATGGGATAACCCAGATCCAAAGCCTTGAATACAGGATGCAGGATATGGCAGGCCATATCACCCAGCGCACCTGTACCGAAGTCCCACCATCCGCGGAAGTTCCAGGGATGATAGATTGAGTTGTAAGGACGCTTGGGAGCCGGGCCGATGAAGGCATCCCAGTTCAGTGTGTCGGGAATCTGGTGAACCTCTGTGGGGCGCTCCAGACCCTGAGGCCAGATGGGACGGTCCGTAAAGGCATCCACGCGTGTTACCTCGCCGATCTCACCGTTCCAGATCCACTCGCAGGTCAGGTTCACACCCTCGCCGCTTGAACCCTGGTTACCCATCTGGGTAGCCACGCCGGCCTTTGCTGCCAGTTTGGTCAGCAAGCGTGACTCATATACGGTACGTGTCAGAGGCTTCTCGCAGTAAACATGCTTGCCGGCTGCCAGAGCCTCTGCGCAGATGATAGCATGAGTATGGTCGGCA
>CACYMI010000040.1 GCA_902775385.1 uncultured Bacteroidales bacterium | reverse complement strand
CATCCGGACATACAGCCTCAGCAGGACTGGGCGGATCATGTGCTGACATATAAGGCTAGGGGATTCCTGAAGCGTTACTTTGCCAAGCAGGAGAAGCCCAGCTTCCGTTTCTGTCCCAACTGCCATCCCATCCCCGGTGAGGAGGTTGTCGGTTTCAAAGAGGCTGACGGAACGGTTTCTGTTCACAAACGTAATTGTCCCATGGCCATCGGACTGGCATCCCAGCAGGGCGACTCCATCGTGTCTGTTGACCTGAAGGAAACACCGGATGCGCTCTATCCCGTCTGTATTCAGATTCTTGCCGTTGACCGTTTCCACCTGCTGAGCGATATGATCAACTGTATCACTAATGAGTTGTGCCTCTCGATAGAATCCCTGTCCACCAGCACTGCTGACTGCATTGTGCAATGCACGATAAAATTCGGTGTTCACTCCTTCAGCGAATTGCAGACTATTATTTCCCAGGTGTCTGACATAGAGAGTGTGGAAGAGGTCAAACGAATCTAATTAAGGTGCTAATCCCGACTGACAATGTGTCATAATCTTTGCCATTTTGCCATTTGGCACGGGCTTTGTTTTAATTGTTGTGAGTTGATGGCTCATTGAGAGAATTAATTTAAGAATAAACAAATAAAATAAATACGATTATGGGAAAGATTATTGGAATTGACTTGGGTACCACTAACAGTTGTGTATCCGTATTTGAGGGCAACGAGCCCACGGTTATTGCCAACAGCGAGGGCAAGCGTACAACTCCCTCTATTGTGGCTTTTGTAGATGGCGGCGAGCGTAAGGTAGGTGATCCTGCCAAGCGTCAGGCTATCACTAATCCTAAGAAGACTATCTTCAGTATCAAGCGTTTCATGGGTGAGACCTATGATCAGGTACAGAAGGAAATCTCACGCGTACCTTATTCTGTAGTACGCGGTGACAACAATACACCTCGTGTGGATATTGACGGTCGTCAGTACACTCCTCAGGAGATCAGCGCTATGATTCTGCAGAAGATGAAGAAGACTGCCGAGGATTACCTGGGTCAGGAGGTTACAGAGGCTGTGATCACTGTACCTGCTTACTTCAGCGATTCTCAGCGTCAGGCTACCAAGGAGGCTGGTCAGATTGCCGGTCTGGATGTTAAGCGTATCGTGAACGAGCCTACAGCCGCTGCTTTGGCTTACGGTGTTGACAAGGCTAACAAGGATATGAAGATTGCCGTATTCGACTTGGGTGGCGGTACATTCGATATCTCTATCCTGGAGTTCGGTAGCGGTGTGTTCGAGGTGCTCTCTACCAATGGTGATACTCACCTGGGCGGTGATGACTTCGACCAGGTTATCATCGACTGGATGGCTAGCGAGTTCAAGAGCGAGGAGGGTATCGACCTGAAGCAGGATCCTATGGCACTGCAGCGTCTGAAGGAAGCTGCCGAGAAGGCTAAGATTGAACTGTCAAGCTCTACTACTACTGAGATTAACCTGCCTTACATAACTGCAGTAGGCGGTGTGCCCAAGCACTTGGTTAAGACATTGACCCGTGCCAAGTTCGAGCAGTTGGCTGACAGTCTGATTCAGGCTTGTAAGGTTCCTTGCCAGAAGGCTATGCAGGATGCCGGTCTGAGCAACAGTGATTGCCGTTCAGAAGTTGGTTGCCGACTTCTTCGGTAAGGAGCCCAGCAAGGGTGTTAACCCCGACGAGGTAGTTGCCGTAGGTGCTTCTATCCAGGGTGCTGTATTGGCAGGTGACAAGAGCGACATCGTACTGCTCGACGTTACTCCTCTGTCAATGGGTATCGAGACTATGGGTGGTGTAATGACCAAACTGATTGATGCCAACACTACTATTCCCTGTCACAAGAGCGAGGTGTTCTCTACTGCTGCCGACAACCAGACGGCAGTTACCATCCATGTTCTGCAGGGCGAGCGTCCTATGGCCAGCCAGAACAAGAGCGTTGGTCAGTTCAACCTGGAGGGTATTGCTCCCGCACGTCGTGGTGTTCCTCAGATTGAGGTTAGCTTCGACATCGATGCCAACGGTATTCTGAAGGTTAGTGCCAAGGATAAGGCTACAGGTAAGGAGCAGGCTATCCGTATTGAGGCAAGCTCTGGTCTGAGCAAAGAGGAAATCGAGCGCATGAAGGCTGAAGCTGAGGCTAATGCTAATATGCTGAAGGAGAGTGGTGACAAGCTTCCTGCAGACGTTAAGTCTGAGGTTGAGGCTGCCCTGAACAAGCTGAAAGATGCTCACAAGGCTCAGGACCTCGCTGCTATCGATGCTGCTACAGCCGAGTTGAACAATGCTGCCCAGAAGATGTATCAGGCTGCTCAGCAGGCTGGTGCTCAGCCCGGTGCCGGTGCCGGCTTCCAGGGTGGACAGCAGGCTGGTCCTCAGGGCGGTCAGCAGTCCGGTCCAGACATCCAGGATGCCGACTTCGAGGAGGTGAAGTAAGACGCATAAATGATATGAGAAAAAGCGTGTGGTCAGGAATGGCTGCACGCTTTTTTTTGTGTTTTTTACTTGCATGAAATAATAAAACCATTTACCTTTGCGATACACTAATGGTTAAAAGGTTAAATGATTAAAGAGTTAAGGAGTTAAAAGGTTATGGTACCTGAAACAAACTTGTAGACTCAAATAACTAACAAACTTATAAACTAACATACTAACATGAAACTGAACGGACGAAGAGAGAGTACTAATGTTGATGACCGTAGAGGTCTGTCAGGTGCCAAGATGGGTGGCATGGGAATTGGCGGTATTGTCATCATAGCGCTGATTACTTTGCTCTCAGGCGGCAACCTGGGCGATGTTTTCAACAGCGTAATCAGCAATCCCGAGCTGCTGAACCTTAATGTTACGGAACAAGCTGAAGGTGGGCGCGAGTTTACACAGGAGGAACAGGAGCTGGCCAGGTTCTCGAAGCAGATTCTGGCTGGAACGGAAGATGTATGGACGGCGGAGTTTAAGAAATTGGGACGTACCTACGAGCCACCTCGGATGGTGCTCTATACGGGTAGCGTGCAGACGGCATGCGGAAACGGGCAGAGTAGTATGGGCCCTTTCTATTGCTCGGCAGATCAGTGCTTGTACATCGACCTTTCTTTCTTCTCTTCCATGAAGAAGCAGTTGGGTGCTGATGGTGATTTTGCCTATGCCTATGTAATTGCTCACGAGGTGGGACATCACGTGGAGTACCTGTTGGGAACCCTTGGTAAAGCGCATGAGCAGATGTCGCGCCTGAACCAGAAGGAGGCCAATAAGGTGAGTGTCCGTCTGGAGTTACTGGCCGATTTCTACGCTGGTGTATGGGCATATCACGATAATGCGATGTTTGGCAGCCTGGAGGATGGGGACTTGGAAGAAGCTGTCCGTTGTGCCCAGGTTATTGGCGACAACTATTTGCAGGAGAAAGCCCGTGGTTACTCACAGCCAGAAACCTTTACCCACGGAACCAGCAAGCAGCGCATGAAGTGGCTGAAGTTGGGGTTCACTACAGGCGATATACGTAGGGGCAATACCTTCGAGTGCAGCGACGCAGAACTGTAGTCGTTCGTTTTTTCCCAAAAACGTCAAACAGCCTACATTTCTACATAAAATTCAGGAAGAGGGAGATGAGTCCTGTATTTATTATATCTGCGAACATGGCGCCGATGATGGGGACTATCAGGAAGGGCTTGACGGAATAATGATATTTATAGCAGACGGCACTCATGTTGGCCATGGCGTTAGGTGTGGCACCAAGTCCGAATCCGCAGATTCCTGCGCAGAGGATGGCTGCATCATAGTCGCGGCCCAGGAGCGGGAAGGCTATGAAGTATGTGAAGATTGCCATGAGCAGCACTTGAGATACCAGGATGACTACCAAGGGAAGGGCTAAATTCTGAAGTTCCCATAGTTTAAGTGATATCATGGCCATACCTAGGAACATAGACAGACAGATGTTGCCTATGCTGATGATACGCTCCATGTTAAGTAGTTTGTCGGCTTTTTCTGTTTTACCGTCTTCACTGTAGCTGATGAATCCTAATATGTTACGGACGATAGCAGCTAAGATCAGGGCTCCGAAGTAGGTGGGAAACATAATGTCTGATTTTGCGAAGAGCCAGTTTAATAGTGTTCCGCCGCCCATAATCAGGATGATGCAATAGGCGGCCTTGGCATATTGTTGGAATTCCTGCTCGTTTGTGCTGACACGCTTGGCGCGTCCTGTGGGTGAGGCTTCGTCACTTTCGATACCAGCCATTGCGGGGTCAATATCTTCCTCTTGATGCTGCACCTGCTCCTGGGTAAGCTTGGCGCGGATAATCTTCTCAGCCAACGGACCGCCTAACATGGAACCGGCAATCAGGCCAAAGGTGGCAGCTGCCATACCTATAGTACCTGCGCCATGTAACCCCATACTCTCAAGGACTTGTGCAAAACCGCCTGCCGTACCATGTCCGCCCACCATGGATACGCTTCCGGCTGTGATACCTATCAGGGGGTCGGTTCCCATAAGTCGGGTTACTCCCATGGGCATCAGGTTCTGCATGGTAATAATAGCTATCAGCAGGCATAGCATTATTATCAGGAGTTTGCCGCCTTGCTTTATTATTCTAAGGTCGCTCTGGAACCCGACGCTGGTAAAGAATGCCAGCATGAAGACGTCCTGAAGCGTATCGTCGAATGACAGTTCGGTATCAAACCAGACATACAATGCTAGTGAAAGCAATGAAAAGATGATGCCGCCGCTTACTGGTGAAGGTATGCAGAATTTCTGGAGTAATTTAATCCTGCGGGTTAGAATCATGCCGATGATGAGAGCTAAAGCGCCAATACCGGCTGTCTGTATCATATTCAGTTCAATGTTTATCATACTACTTTGTTTTAAAATCAGAACCTATATTGTAACTTGATGTTGGCAGCATGTCTGTTGATGAGTGCCTCATGATTGACCCCGTCAAAGATATCATGCCAGTCGATACCTATATTCAAATGCCTTCCTAACTGTTTGTTCACAGATATACTTGTATATACTGGTTTGCCATACGCCTGACGGGTGGGCGCATTTTGGGTAAAATATACCACTTGCATTCCTATCTGCCATGCGTGAGGGAGATAGAGAGAAGGAGCCAATCGCAGTGTAGCAAAGCTAGAGCTTTTGGTGGCGCGGAAATTAAATCCGCCTGTCAGCGTCACCATATTGATTACCATGCAAAAATATGATAATTGCGTGTATATTCCAAAATTCTTTCAAATAAAATATGTAACGATGGTTGTTAGTAATATGTTTTGTGTACTTTGTAAACAGAATATGGCTGGAAGATGTGGGATGTGCGAAGATTTGATGGCTGATGTTAAATATAATTTGTATCTTTGCAAACAAAACAGATTTTTAATCAAACAACAGACAAATGAAAAAAGGTATTATCGGTCTGATGCTGGCTATGATGTCAGTAGCAGGATACGCTCAGAGCGTAGTAGGAAAATGGGTAACAGAAGGTGGTGATTCCCAGGTTGAGATTTACCAGAGTGGCGATAAGTTGAACGGCAAGATTGTGTGGCTGAAATCTGGTGACGGCAAGTTGGACAGTAAGAATCCTGACAAGAAGCTGCAGAGCCGCAAACTGGTGGGTACTAATATCCTAACCGGACTTGCAAAGAATGGCGATAAGTGGGAGGGTGGTAAAATCTACAACCCTAAGAACGGCAAGACTTACAAGTGCTCTATGTGGCTGGAAGGTAACGAGCTGAAAGTCCGTGGTTACGTAGCTATGTTCTATGAGACCCAGACTTGGACTAAGAAGTAAATCCCCCTTTTCCTGGTTACTCGTCACGCTCGTAAGTGGCGATGTTGCCTGAGGTTTCCTGCACTTCAACCTTATAGCAATGTGGAACCTGGTTGCAGATCCAATATGCCATGTTCTCGGCTGTGGGGTTGAAGGGTAGGATGGAGTTGATATTCTGATGGTCAAGAACACCATGTACGAGACGTTTTACTTCTCCAAAATCAACAACCATGCCGTCCTCGTCCAGTTCCCTTGCCTTGCAATAAACGGTGATTATCCAGTTGTGCCCGTGCAGATGCTCGCATTTACTTCCCTTTTCCAGCGTGATATAGTGACTGCCGGAAATCTCCATCCTTTTTGTTACGTAATACATATGTGATTTATTTCTGTTGGTCAAAGGTACAAATAATTATCTTAATAAACTATAAAACCGGCCTTCCATTTTCCCTTATTAATAAAAAATATGCTAACTTTGCGTGACAAAACTAACAATTAGCTTAAATTAAGGTATATGAAAAAGATTATTTTCACGTTTATTGCAACTGCCATGACACTGGGTGCCAGTGCGCAGCTGAAGGTTAACAAGTACCACGAGCCCATCAAGGTGGAGAAGAAGTGGCTGAACTATGACCCGGGAGATGTGGTGTTCCGCGATGAGGCTCCCCAGACCGAGGGTTCAAAGATTTACCACAACATTATCCCTAATCCCACTCCTTACATTCAGGAGAATGCTCGCCGTGTACTGCAAACGTTATACTTCGGCCCCAAGGACAAGAATATTCCTAAACTGAAGACTATCAACTACAGCCTGGTGGACCAGGAGGGTATCAGCTGGAAGTATGGTGGAGGTGACATGGTAGGTGTATGCTATACTACCGGCTGGATTGAGAAGAGTTTCCAGAACAATGATACCATGCGTCTGGACTATGAGACACGTGGCGTGCTGTATCATGAGCTTACCCATGCCTATCAGCTTAATCCTCAGGGTTGCGGCAAGTATGAGGAAGGTGGTGAGAACTGGTGCTTCATAGAAGGTATGGCAGATGCCGTACGTCTGGCTTGCGGCTGCTTTGAGCAGGATTTCCAAAGCAAGGACCGCCCACGTGCCGAATCATGGCGCAAGGGTTACCGCGTAGCCGGTTATTTCCTGTACTGGTTGCAGTTGAACAAGGACAAAAACTTCATCCGTAAGTTCAATGCATCTGCTGCCGAACTGAATCCATGGTCATGGGATAAGGCTATGAAGCATGTGCTGGGTGACAAGCCTGAGAATGGCGTAGAGGAGCTCTGGAACGAGTATTTGCACGCTATCGGGGATAAATAAGAAACCATAAGCCCTATATGATGTATAGGGTGGGGAATTATAATCAATGCCCTGTGAACTTTTTCATGTTCGCAGGACATTTTTTTTTCGTGTATTTTTATTAATGGGATTTCCGGATAAGTAAAAAATGCCTATATTTGCAGACAAACTGATAATAATATGGAAAAACCAAGATATGATATACTGGACGGGCTGCGCGGTGTGGCAGCCATGATGGTGCTTCTGTACCATGTGTTCAATGATGCCAAGAGCTTCTTTGTGTGGCCTGCACCCGTGAATGAGTTTTATCATGGGTTTCTGGGAGTGGATTTCTTCTTTATCCTCTCAGGCTTTGTAATGGGATATGCGTATGATAACCGCCTCACCCCTAACCCCTCTCCCGTGGACGAGGGGAAAAAAATGACATTCTGGGGGTTTGTGAAAAGACGTTTTATCCGCCTGCATCCTATGGTGGTGATGGGTGCTCTATTGGGGCTAGTAGCTTTCATAATACAAGGTTGCACTAAATGGGATGGCACAGAAGTTGGCCTGGAGGCCGTGCTATGGGCTACGTTGCTGGCGCTGTTCCTGATTCCTGCACCTAGCGGGATGGATGTTCGCGGCAATACTGAGGCCTTCCCGCTGAACGGTCCGCACTGGTCATTGTTCTTCGAGTACCTAGGCAGTCTGCTCTATGGAATGCTGCTGCATCGTCTTCCTACCAAGTGGCTCCGTGTCTGGGTAGCCTGTGGTATTGTGTCCCTTGCAACTTATGCACTATTCCAGGAGGATGGTGGTGTTGCATACGGCTGGTCTTCTGAACCTATGAATTTACTGGGTGGGGCATTAAGGATGCTTTATGCCTATCCAATGGGCTTGTTGATGGCCCGTATGTTCCGCAGAAGGAAGCCGGAGCCGCTGCATGGGCCGGTGTTCCTGTTCTGCAGTGTGGCATTGGTGGTGCTGTTGGGCTTTCCCCTGTTCGGAGGTAAGGACACAGAAACCATCTTCCAGCTTATATGTATATTCTCTTTCTTCCCGGGAATCATCTGGATTGGAGCCCGTGGTGTGGTGCAAGGAAGGCAGCAACAGGCTGTATCGTTCCTGGGCAGACTTTCCTATCCGCTCTATGCTGTCCACTTCCCCCTGATTTATCTGTATATTACTTGGGTAAGTAGTGACGGACAGCCCTACGAGGGCTATTCTCAACCATGGGTCAAGGCTGTTATTACTATTGCCGCATCCCTGTTGTTGGCCACCCTATGCCTACTATTCTATGATGAGCCATTAAGGAAACGGTTGGGTGGTAAATAAAATAAAATGTCCGTGAACAAATGAAAGACTGTTCACGGACATTTTGTCTGATCGTTCATCAAGGGTTCTATTACTGAACAGCTACTTTCTTGCCATCAATGATGTAGATGCCCTTCCTGAGGCCATTGACCATTTTTCTGCCACAGATGTCATAAACCTGCCCTTCATTAAGGGCGGTGGCTGGGGTAGGGCAATCTAAAGAAGTGGCTTCCTCCCACTCATCCAGGTCGCCAACGATGGTGCCGTATTCAGCCCATGCTGAATTCTGGTATTTCTGAAGTGCACTGGCAGGTACATGGATAACAGGTTCGCTGCTAAGCAGGTAGCCGTTGGTAGTTGGCGGTGTTGTAGGCTTGACATAGATATCCTTGACCTTAGACTCATAGAAAACACCCTGTGCCAGAGACTTCACACCCTTACCGATGACTACGGTGTTCAGCCTGCTGCAATAGGCGAATGCGTCCTCGGCAATGGCAGTAACTTTGTCAGGTATCTCTATTGTCTGAAGTCCAGTTGAAACGAAAGCGTTGGAACCAATCTGCGTTATTGTCTGCGGCAGTTTGACGGAAACCAGCTTGCTGAAATTCTGGAAGGCATACTGTCCTATGATGTTTGTGGAGGATTTGTAGGTCTGGTAGTAAGCCACGCCTCCCGTTACAACCTGAGTATTAGAGAGGTCGATGGAGGCCAGGTGATTCTCGCTTATCAGTTTACGCATGTGCTTGATGTCCGTTCCGTTAATTTTGCCATTGAGCGTCAGTTTGATGGTCTGGTCCGACATGCTGTTTGGGAGTTGTCCGGCCCGTTCCAGTGTTACCGTCTCCGTGCCGCCGTCCGTCTTAGTAACCTCGTGCAGCGTTCCGTCTGCATCAATGGCATAGAGGGTGAAATTGCGTCCGATGCTTCTGGGGATGCAGAAATTCTTGGCATTAGAGGCATACATGATGGTACTGTCCTTATCCAGGGCCAAGAAGCCTACGCCACCAGTACCCTCCATAGCGTAGATGCTGTCGGCCTGCATATATACATATGATGCAGGTATGCTTGTGTCGGGTAGGTAGCTGCTGAACTGACCGACATCGCCGCACTGGCCCAATTTCTCCTCGTTGCGGTACCAACGTTCCTTTCCTGCCGTTGTGACGAAGCCCGTGGTAGGCACATTCTCCACCCGGTCCTCGACAAAGATAATCTGGCGGTTCTTCTTTCCATACTGGGCAATCTTCCTTTTGGTGCTGTTGATGTCAGTAAGTCTGTTTGTCACCCAATGGTCGCCATAGCATTCCAGATAGCGGTTGGTGGCGGGCTCAAAGAAACCGTACACGGTAAAGAAGTCGGTAAGGTCTTCCTGTGCTACCTCGCATACTTTGCGTACAAACTTCAGACCTGAGTTGTTGGTGTTGGAACCATAGGGGGCAATCTTGTCCTTGCGCAGTGCCTTGAAAAGTTCGGGGTAGAAGGATGTGTTCTTCTGAGCCTGGTGATAATACAGGTAGAGAGAATAGTACATGCGTAGGCAACTGTTATCAACGGGCCTCCAATAGAACGGCTCATGCCGTGCAAACTCCTGCATCGCAACGCTCAGCGGTCTGCCTGTAGTTGCTCTGTGTCCGGTTAAGAAACGGCAAACGTTGGAAAAGAGGTCATTGCTGCCTTCGGTAACACCTTCCAGCATGATGGGTGACTGATGCTGGTGCCCGAATTCATGTGCAATACCGCCCTCGTCATATCCCTGGATGTCTGTACTGTATGGATTCAGGAAATACTGGGAAGCGCCATCTGACAGGTGGATGCCGTATTCTGTGGCATGAGCGTAAGAGCCTGGCGAGTCGTTATCAACGAATGCGGGATTATTGAAGTAGCCGGGGTAGAATGCGTCTCCGCCGGTGAGATACCAGGGGGCTCCGGCTTTCTCGCCGTTGGCTACAGACTCGCAGATGCCAATCAGGTCCTTTTCCCATACCGAGAGGCTGTCAGTACACTCTACGGTCTTGGCAATCTTACTGGGGTATTTCTTTCGCAGGATTGATGTCCAGATGCTCAGTACTGTATGTTTGCCCTTCATGACAAAGGCTGAATGTGTTGCATTGCTGAGCAGTTTCTTGTAGTCGGCATCGGTATGGCGTGAGGCATCGAAGTATCCTTCCACTTTACCACCCTCGATATGAATCTTGATTTCGGGCCACTCGCTTACGCGCTTCTTCATGGACTTGGTGTCGGCGGTATATAATATGTAGTACAGTTTGTCTGCATCTCCGTCCACAATGTTTAGTCCCTTCTTGAGTTTCTGGCCGGTTTTGGCGCTGCTGATCATCTTGTCTGTTCCTATGCCTGCTATATAGAGGGTGGCGTCAGCGGGTACGTCGTTGTCAACAAAAACATAGAGCTGATCTGCGTATGTCTTGGTTAAGATGCCGGTGGGGTTGCCCATATAGGAGGCCGTGCGGGTCCATAGTTTATCGTTCCAGTATTTGGCGTCGCTGTAGGCCTGGTAACTGTGGATGCGGAATTCCTGTTCGTAGGCGGCCCAGGAGTTGTTCTTTATCTTCAGTGCTATGCTTATCATATAGTCCGGCATACCACCTTGGATGAAGGCCTGTGTCAGTTCTTCATCGCTCATCGCCTGATATTCGGTTTTAAGTTGCGTACAGGCTGTATCTATAAAGTAGTTGCCGCATAACTCACTTACAGCGTTACCTTCATCCGGTTCCTGAGGATAGATGTTTTCCAATGTACCATATATGGCGCCATAGTACTCCTTCCAGCCTGATTGCTTGTAATCGTTCAGGACATCTTTGTAGACAAATACTGTAGGATTAGAGGAGAATGCGTATATATCTGTTGCGGGAGGAACTTCTGGCTTTACATATACCTTTTTTATGTTAGAGGCGTAGAATGAACCTTTGCTTATTTGGTTAACCTTACGGCCTATTACAACCGTTTCCAGCGAGTTGCAGTAAGCGAAGGCATCTTCGCCAATCAATCTTACACTATTAGGGATGTCTATGGCCTTCAGCCCTGTACCGGAAAAAGCATTCTTCTGGATGGTAGTAACTGTTGACGGCAGAACCATAGCCTGAAGTTTGACACAGTTATAGAACATGCTTTCTCCGATGATATCGTTCGAGGTCTTGAAACTCTCGGTGTATGCATCGCCGCCTGAGACAATACAAACATCAGACCAGTCAAGCGAGGTGACGGTTCCAGTTGTAACCAGCGAGCGGATGTACTTGATGTCGGAGCCGTTTATGACACCAGTTACCTTCAGTTCCTTGTCCGTGGACTGTAATAGGGAAGACAATGTTCCTGCCGTTTCTACATTAATCTCTGTCTTGGCCCAGATCCTGGCCGAGAGAATACAAATCAGAGATGTCAACAGTAGTTTGGCAACCCCGCGAATGTGATTTTTCTGCATAGTATTACTGAATTATTCTTTAGTTAACCTTTTTATCTCTTATTGTGTGTTAAGTTACCTCCCCTAGCCGTTCACACGAAGGGGAGGTAACTTTTTGCGGCTGGCCCGTGAGGGATTTTTCAGCTCTTGAAATAGTAGATGAAGGTGGCGAGACCTTCAAGGGCTTTCTTGCCTGTTTCCTGGATTTCAATAGTAAACTTGATGGTAGTCTTGATGGCACCGCGCAGGTTGGCCAGTTCTTCCAGCTTGGTAACCATGCGGATGTGTTGGCCACTGAGCACGGGTTGGGCAAACTTCATCTTGTCCATGCCGTAGTTCATCATACGCTCCAGATTATTAACCTCTATAATCTGGTCCCACAGATAGGGGAGCATGCTAAGGGTCAGGTAACCGTGTGCGATGGTCTGGCCAAAGGGGCTTTCGGCCTTGGCTTTCTCTATGTCAACGTGTATCCACTGGTGGTCCAGTGTAGCATCGGCAAACATATTGATACGCTCCTGAGGCAGCTCAACGTAATCACTGGCACCCAGAACCTGACCTACATATTGTTGGAAATCCTCGTAGGAATTGATAACGACTTTGCTCATTTTCTTTGTTGATTTTTCGGTTTTGCTCTGCAAAGATAGTAATTTTGCGGAATATTCTGCGTCTTATGCCAAAAAAAGATGTACCTTTGCATACAAATGAACAGAAGGCAAATTCTTTTTCTCCTAATCTATCTGGCTGGTATGCTGGCAGTCTATGCGCAGCGTTCTGATGAGCGTACCATTGCTGATTTCCGGCATATGGGTATTCCGTTTTATGAGGATAATGAGGTGAGGCTGTTGGCAACGGGACCTGTGAAGTTCAGGGATATGTTTGCCGAGATTGAACAGGCCCGTCAGTTCATTCATATGGATTACTTTAAGTTTCAGGAGGACAGTATCTGCGGTGTGCTCTTTGGCATCTTAAAGCGTAAGGCGAGCGAAGGTGTTAAAATCAGGATTGTATATGACGGCTTCGGCAATAAATGCAGTGATTTGCCGCTTACCAAAGATTTTCTGAAGGAGATGCGTTCCTGTGGTATAGAGATTGAGGCGTTTGACAAGTTCCGCTTTCCCTGGATTAACCATGTGTTCCATCGTGACCATCATAAGATTGCCATTATAGACGGCAGTGTCTGCTATACTGGCGGTATGAATGTGGCTGACTACTATTTGCATGGCAAACCTGAGGTGGGGGAGTGGCGTGATATGCACATACGTATGCATGGTCCGATTGTAGATGGTTATGAGCGGATCTTTGAGCGGATGTGGTATGTGGTCACAGGCGAATTGCTGACGCCAGGTGCTTATACCGGGGAAAACAGAAGTTGTGACCATGTTCTGGTGGCATTGGCTGACAGGGTTCCTCGACTGTCTCCGGATATGATGCGTAATACCTATTGCACGGCTATTGATAATGCGCAGCATCTGGTGCAGATAGTGAATCCGTACCCTTGTTTAAGCAATCCTGTACGCAGGGCTTTGAATAATGCGCTGGCACGCGGTGTAAGGGTTCAGTTTATGGTCTCGGAAAAAAGTGATGGGCAGTCCAATGCTGATGTAACGGGTTTGGAGATGAGGAAACTGATGAAGCGGGGGGCGGAGATTTATTACTACCGGGGCGGTTTTCATCATAGTAAGGTGATGATGGTAGACGGACTCTTCTGTACTGTGGGGACTGCCAATCTGGATGCGCGTTCACTGAAATTCGACTATGAGATAAACTCCTTTATCTTCAGTCCTGAGATTACGGCCGAATTGCAGCAGATCTTCCATAATGATGTGGAGCAGCGTTGCTACCTGCTTACTCCTGAGACGTGGAATGAGCTCTTTCCGCCCTGCAGACGTGTCAGGGCTCGTATTCTTATGTCAATAAAGGGTCTGCTTTAAATGTACATCATATCGAGCATCAGCATGATATCTGCCATTTTGATGCCGAATTCCATTAGCAGTTCTGCGTCTTTGACGAACTCCCTGTTAACGATGATTTTCTCTTTCCTGGTCTGGTTCCGGTCTTCAGCCAATGACCTGAACATCTTGTACCGGATAAGGGCTTCCTTCCAGTCGCCCATGCCGAAGTATGCGTGTCCGGCATTCAGGTACTCACGGTATCTGTCCTCATAATCCTTGTGTTCGAGTACTGCCTGGTTGTAACGGAGGGCCAGGTCAAATTTTTTGAGGTGTAGGGCACATGTCTCTATGCTGGTCTGGTAGTTGACGTTGTCAGGTTCTTTATAGTCCAACTGGAAAAGATATTTCAGTGCTTCCTCATATCTGTGCAGTTCCATCAGCACCATGGCAGCGGCAGTAATATGGCTTTTCTTGTCGGGATGTATGCTAATAAGATTCTGTATAATTTCCAGCTGTTGTGTTTTCTTGCCGGTATTTCCGTAGCATTCCTGAATGGCGTTCAGGGCCCATTCATCATCTTCCTGCAGGAATAGTATTTGCGTGAGGGGATCTATGGCCTCAGTATATTTCTGACTACGTAACAGACAGCTGCTCTTCAGTTTCAGCATTTCATAGCTGGTACCTGAGGTTTCTGACAATTTATTGAGCCAGGTAACGGGCAGTTCCAGTATGTCGGCCTCCATCATTTCGGTACAAAGTTTCAGTACGTCTTCCTCTTTGAAATGATTTTTGAAGAGTTGGTTAGTCCAGTATTCATGGGGCCAGAGGAACGGATTGTCGATTTCGCCTTTGATGGGGGAATGTGAAAAGATGCGATATAGGTTCTGCATGGTTTGCTTCATGTAGTCGGTGTATGGCACGATGATTTCCTCTTTTGAGATTTCCTCAATATGATCCAGTGCCTCGGACATTTTCTCAATAAAGGAGTCCTTGAAACTTGTTTTGGCCATGTATGAGAACATGGAGTAGCGGTCTATGTCACATTCGGTGGGCATGTCCAGAATCTTGTATGCCTGCTTGTTGAAGTGTCCGTCTTTGTCTATGAATATGCCTTCTACGAAGGGGGAGCTTTTCTCGAACGGCATCCACCAGTGCGAGATGTTATCGTGCAGGAATTCGCATTTGTACCATAATTCTGTTCGGTTTCCCAAATTCACATCCAGTCCTTTCTGGAGCATGCGTCTGAGATTCTCCATCTTCCGGTTCATCAGATTCTCCATCTTCTCAGGTGAGATATTCAGGGAGAATCCTTCCATCTCTTCCTGTTCCTTCTTAATGGCTATGAGTGTCTGTAGCATCAGCAGTTTTTCCCTTAATACGATGGGGATGTTCCGGGTGACGTTGCTGTTAAGATACAGTTCTGTAATCTGGGGATAGAATTGGATTTCTTTATGATATTTTTCAGCCAGCAGGATAAGGGATGTGATGCTGAGGGCATTTAGTTTCAGACTCTCGGTATCGGTGAAGAGGAATAGTAGGGACAGCTTCTCCTTGTCGAAATATTCCCATGCGGAGAGTATGACGGCACCTATGAGGTGTATCTTTACGAAGTCTGACTGACGGCTTAAGAACTCGTACCACTGGGCGGTGTCCTTCTGACTCCATACGGGTGATGTCCATATCAGACTAAATATGTGATCCTGTAGCTGCAGTTGTTCTTCAGACAGGGGGGTGTTTTCCCATTTCCCAAGCAATGCCACTTCGGGCTCTGTACCATATATATTCTGTAATTCATGAAACGCCTTGGCATATTTGGTGTTTTCTGTCTGCAGGCGTATGTCACGATGTGCTATACGAAGGTTTTCCAGGGCTTTCCGGCAGATTATGTCCTGCGTGATTTCCCTGTCCTCGTCTTTACCGCCGGATGCGAGGAAGGATAGCATACAATGGTAATTCTCAGCGAGCTCCTCCACCTGGGAGATTAGCTGTTTGTCGGTACAGTACCGTGCAATAATCATAAGTTCCTGCAATCCGTTAGAGACGAAGGCGTGAAGTAAATATTTCTGGCACGATTCTGTGATGTTATTAAGTGTTACGTTATCCATTATGGCTTATTGGCGATTGTGGGGTTGATGAATGTCTGTGAATTGAACTTCTTGGGAGTGATTCCGCGGCCGGTAAGCCAGTTCAGAGCTTCCTCCGCATCTTCCTTTTGCGGGATGTAGGGCTGTCTGACAAGGGGCAGCCGAAGGGAATCGGCTATGGTTTCGGGTATTTCATATTCCCTGATTAATATAGACCTTAGCGTATCGGCATAAAGCCCTTTGCTGATATTGTCTGCCGCCATCTTGTATGCGGCAATGAATTTACGTGTCTGATCTGTTTTCCTGCCTCCTTCTTTCAGGCTGTCTGTTGTAACCCAGACGGCATAGCGGAAGGAGTTGTCCCATGTTTGCATAAGCTTCTTGTTGCCTTCCCTGATAGCCCAAGAGGCGTAAGGCTCTTCCAGCATGGCGCCTTCCAACAGCCCGGTTCGCATCATCTTTCCGCGCAGTTTTACATCGTTTATCTGTGGACGATAAATGCTGTCATAGCTGATATGGGCGCTGTCCAGCATTCTATCGCACCAATAGTCTGTGGCGCAGAGTCGGCAGATGGCAATCATCTTCTCATTCATCTGCTTTATCTTCTTCACTTTCTTTTCTTTTCCGGCAATCAGGGTGATTGGCTCGTCATTTGCCAGGAAGGTGATAAGGGGGACAGAGTCGGTTAGACGGATGGCGCGTATGATGTCGGTGTATGCAATGTCTGCATGTCCCCGTATGATGGCTGTGTCTATATCCATCTGGGCGGAATAGGGAACTATCCGGATGTTAAGATGCAGCGAGTCTGTGATTCCCGTCTGACAGGCATAATAAACGGGGAGGCATCCCAGTGTGGGCATCAGGGCCACACGTATGGTCGTGCTGTCTGGCTTTTCAGTTTCGGGTACAGATAGCATGGCCTCCTGTTTCTTAGCACAGGAGGCCAGCATTATAATTGTTGTTAAGAATGAAATAAGATGCTTCATTCTTCAGTTTCTTGCTTTATTAGCCTTTGATAGCAGCTACGCCGGGAAGAACCTTGCCTTCGATGGCCTCAAGCAGGGCGCCGCCGCCGGTAGAGATGTAAGATACCTTATCTGTCAGGCCGAACTTGGTGCAGCATGCTACAGAATCACCACCGCCAATCAGTGAGAATGCTCCCTCGGCAGTAGCCTGAGCAACAGCATCTCCTACGGCACGTGAACCGGCACAGAAGTCGTCGCACTCGAAACAGCCGGCAGGACCGTTCCAGAGAATTGTCTTGGCACCCTTGATGGCTGCAGCAAACTTCTCGCGGCTGATTGGACCTGCGTCCAGACCTTCATACTCAGCAGGAATCTCTGTTGACTTGAATACTTCAATCTTAGCACCGGGCTTAACGCTGAAGGTAGAGAAGTCGTAGTCTGTGCAGCATACGCTATCCTCGCCGAGGATGAGCTCTACGCCGTTCTCCTTAGCCATCTTCTCAACGTTCAGGGCTACATCCAGCTTGTCGAGCTCAACAATAGAATTGCCAATCTCGCCGCCGTGAGCCTTAGCGAAGGTGTAGGTCATACCACCGCAGAGGATGAGCTTGTCAACCTTGCCCAGCAGGTTCTCGATGATGCCAATCTTAGAAGAAACCTTAGAGCCACCCATGATGGCAACGAAGGGACGCTTGATGTTAGAAAGTACGTTGTCAACAGCCTGAACCTC
>CACYMI010000039.1 GCA_902775385.1 uncultured Bacteroidales bacterium | reverse complement strand
CATCAGCCCCATTCCAATCCACTGACCCGTTCTTTCGAACTCCACTCTCTCAACAAATAAACAGAAAAATATCTGTCCTGTCAATCTATATATGATAGATATTCGCGGTGGGTATTAGATGCTTCAGTTCAATTATTATCTATTTCTATGATTTATAATCTGCTGGATTTCCGTTTGCTTGTGGCTGATGCTAAACCGACGGTAGGCGGTGATGGGGTGTTTGCTCTTGGGCGTTAAGAGCTTGTTCTTATAAGCCCAAAGGGGAAACAGCTCATCAGGGCCTCTCGACAGAGAGGCGCAGCATCAGGCGCAAGCAAACATCTGCGATTTCTGTTTAGATTATTTATAAGATCTCTTGCCCGTCAGGGCATAGGAGGTTTATTCAAAAATTCAAAAAAACACTAAGACAATGAAAAAGGAAAATTGGAAATTCGTCATTCAGACGATTATCGCTATCCTCACTGCGATAGCCACCAGCTTAGGTGTCACCAGCTGTATGAATTAAATAAGAAGGAAGCCTCGGTTCAACTAACCGGGGCTTTCTTCGTTGGCATTTAAGCTACTAAGCGACAAAATCCTCGTCTTCCGGACGGTAGTAGTCATACTTCTCGAGCCAGAAATAATCATACTCACTCCGAACGTAACGTTGCATGGTGGCACATTCGGGATGGCCTAACTGTTGCCACAGGTTATCAATCCGGCGGCCCAGGGCCAGGCTCTCAGGCTCGGAGAGCACGCTGTCAATCCTGATGTAACGGGGATTCACCGGAACGCTGATCCAGTCATCATAATCCTTCCAGCACATCAGCCGTAGGGTGTACTGCCAGACCTTGATGGCCCACCATAGATGGCCGGAGGAGGCGCAGAGCTGCCCCAGATGAAGGCCGAACCGGTACATCACGCGGCTGTCCCGAGCGCAGCGGATAGAACGGATTCTGTAATTTACAATACGGCGCAGGAGCCGGGTATCCAGCTGCACTACACCCTTGTGTGGTGTGCATCGGCACACACAGTAAGAATAACGTTTTCTCATAATCAAATCACTAAGTTAAAGAACGCCAGACGCATCAGGGCACAATACACCCTGCGGCCTGTATTTGCTTTAAAAAAACTGTGATTGGATTATGTTTTCGGCTGCAAAGTAACAAACATTTTCAGTAACCGCCAAATTCTCAAGCACTTTTCTGTTCAGCAGTATATTCATGTGCTTGTATTCGGCACGTTACTCCTCTTTACAGAGTATTGCCAATTCATCAACTACCTCGTCTGGCAACAGAACGCCGGAATGACCTTCAGCCCAGTTAAAGCCAGGAATGGTTTTCTGCAAAGTATTAAGCGAGAGCAAAGGAACTTCCCCAGGCTTCACAGGGTTTGTGCATACCATATCCACATACATTCTGCGCTTGGTAGAACCATTCCAGTCCTCATCCGGATATGGATCAGAGATAAACTGTCCGTTAAACACAATTCCAGCCTTATCATCCCCCACACGCATCATATAAAAGCAGTCACCCCGTCGGGCCTCCTCCCATTCACGGATGCTCCAATTCGTAAAGAACATACCGTTTTGCATATTTTCCACCCACGTCTCATAATCCTTCTCTGTAAGAGAACTGATAGAGGGATTCCAACGCATCAGGTATGTTTTGGCATCAGCCAGAATTGGCAGTATATCGAACTGTACCTGCCAAACACAGCTGTCACCATTAGGGTCTTCCACCATAGATTCTCCTGCCCCCTTATAATGGAAGCGTTTCCCCGGCTCAATATTTATGCCTAAAATACGCACTAAGCATTTGTCATTCCCATTCCATAGAACCAAGAACTGCAGAGAACGCTTAATGACATAAGGGAACTCGCCATTATTGTAAAGGTAGCAACCATGATAGGTTGTCGGTGTTTCCTCCGTAATCAAGATCAGGTGCCCATCAACATTCTCCAGAAGGAAGTTTTGGTTATCCTCGCCAATATCCATCATTAATCTGGTAATATCACCCTTACGGACTCTCTCTATCACTTCGCTCTCCAAGCCAATGGCAAAAGAACAGTCGTTAATATCAAAGTCTTTATCTTTACTCATGTTTTCTGGTATTAACATTGAATACTATCGGCTACAAAGATACTACATTATTTATAATAAGAAAAGGATTCCTATAATTATGCTTCAATTCTACATAAAAGAGTTAATTCGCACCGAATGTTTACAAGATATACAAATAAATGTTAAAAATAAACCTGTGGGGTATTTTTTTTATTCAATTTGTTGTTGACATAAAATAAACTTATGTATATTTGTCAACAAAAAAAAGAAACAGAACTATAAATATACAGTTATGGCTGACGTTATTAATGTATTTGGTCAAAGGCTGAGACAGGCCAGGATATTAAAGAAGCTATCCATGGACCAATTAGTATCAATGATTGGTAATGCCGTCTCCAAGCAGGCAATATCCAAGTACGAATCAGGCAAGATGATGCCAAACGATTCCGTACTGGTTGACTTGTCTACCGCCTTGGACGTAGAGCCGGACTACTTCTTCCGCCCCTTCACTTTCAACTGTCAGGACTTAAAAGTGTCCTTCAGGAAGAAGTCAGATACCAGTGCCAAAGATGTCAATGCCCTAAAGGTCCGTATTCAGGACGAAGTAGAGCGTTACCTGGAAGTGGAAGAGATTCTTGGCAAGGACGGGGAAGTCGGACCTCAGATGGAATGTGACGTATTAAAGACTCCCGAACAGATGCGTGCATTAGCTATTCAATTAAGGGAAAAATGGAATCTGGGAACTGATGCTATTGGTAATGTGCAGGACATTCTGGAAGAACATGGCATAAAGGTAATCTGCACGGAAGCGCCAAAAAGCTTTGACGGTGTAAGCGGAGTCATAAATGGTAAAGATTACATTGTGGTAATCAACAAAGAGCAAGACCATGTGGAACGTCGCCGTTTTACCGCCCTGCATGAGTTAGGGCATCTTCTTTTTGACAAGCACTTTTCTCCAGAATTGACTTTACGCGAGAAGGAAAAGCTCTGTGACGCTTTTGCCAGCGAGATGCTTCTGCCCTCCAACGTAGTCCGGAAAATATTCAGCCCGGATGAGAGAATATCAACTTCGGAAGTCCGACAACTGCAGATGGTATATGGCATATCATTTGATGCCATCATGCACAAACTCCACGAACTTGGTATTATCAACGACAGCAAATACAAGACCTATTGCATCCGGAAGAATATGGATGGAGTATGGAAAGACTATGTTGAGCAGACCTTGTATAAGGAAGATTTCTCAACTAAGTTCATGACGATGGTTTATGCAGCAGCAGCCAAGGACCTTATCAGCACCTCTAAGGCTGCCAGCCTTCTGCATAGCTCTGTAAGTACAATACGTAAGCATTTGAACGTGATCTGATGAAGAAGATTGTAGTAAACGACACAAACGTATTCATCGACCTTTTCAATGTCGGTCTTTTGAAGGAATTCTTTTCCCTTCCATGGGAAGTGCACACAACAAGCTTTATTATGAGGGAATTGCAGAAAGAGGGCCAGCAGGAAAAGGTATCTGTATATAAGGAGAAGGGACTGCTTCATATACCTGTTCTTGGGCCAAAGGACATGACACTGATAGGTAATATGTTTCAGGAAGCAATAAAAAAGTCAAACTTATCCATTGCCGACTGTTCTGTATGGTATTATGCCAAGGTAAACAATTATGTTCTGTTAACTGGTGACCGCAAGCTGCGAAGCACATCCGTCGGCGACGGAGTTGAGGTTCATGGCATGTTATACGTATTTGACTGCCTCGTAGAATCTGGGGGTATTACTCACAAAGTAGCTATAGAGAAACTGAAACTTTTATATGAAACAAACATCAGGCTACCCAAGGAGGAGTTGGATAAACGCCTTAAATTATGGGAAGCTAAAATAGAGAAAGGAGAGAGCCTATGATAAGATAATATATAAAAAAAAAAGCCCTGTTCAAAGGGATTGAGCAGGGCGGGGGGCTGGCCTCGGACGGTTTGGCGGCTGTATGAGACCGGCGACACTTCACGCCAAAATGGATTGGAACATGAAGTTTTGATGTTGCAAAGTTAAGACAACTTTTCAAGACAGCAAACTATTGTTCCTTTCTAGAAGTAAAAATTAATGTTATTTATGTTTCATCATTTAATTCATACTAATATGAATGATAGAAATAATCTTTTTTCCAAAAAGGAACTTTATTTGATGGAATGCCAAAGAAGAGAATTTCATCAAATGCCAAAGAAGAAACGTTCTGCTACAGTAAGGATGCAAACTTTCAATAACATGCATCTTGCTAAAGACATGAAGTTTACATCGATGCATGGGTTCCCGGTTCTTCATGCCTATACGGGAAACACAGATTTTGAAGTGTTCCCCTATGCAAAAAGAAAAGGTTTGAATGGGAGGAATCAAGCACTACAGTTTTTTACCTACGATTGCAACTTTGACAATGCCGTATGGAAGAATCTCGAGACGACAACGTATAATATACGTGAATTTGATTATCTGTTTACACCAGACTATTCACTCTATGTGGATGAAAATCTGACGCATCAGAATATTGAGTTTACATATCGAACTCGTTTTGTCGGAGCATACTGGCAAAATTGCGGGTTCAATGTAATTCCAACGGTAAGCTGGGGAAATGCCAATTCCTTCAGTTATGCATTTGAAGGTTTGCCCAGTCATAGTGTTTTAGCTACATGTGGTATAGGCCATAATCATTGTAGTTCAAGTCGACAACTATGGGAATATGCCATCAGGCTCATCGAAACGGAACTGAGCCCAATAGCAATACTTATATGTGGAGAGGAAGTGGAGGTGCCAGGAATCCATACCCCCCTTAGGTTTATTCCTGACTATATTACAAAACATTTTAGAAATGAAGGCAATAGCTAACAAACTCTGGCCTGAGGACTACAAACTGTTCGATAATATGGAAGGCCATTATATTTCAGAAAATGAAAAGTCTTTCTTTGAAAAGATGAAGTACAAGATGGAGAACGAGATAGCTCCGTCTAACGACCTAATCATGTTTGAAGAAGACAATGAAGATCACATCTATATTGTTCGTTGTATATATGATGAGTTTATTGTAGGACATGGACTCTATGACCATAATGACAATGAATTTCATTCTATGAACCTCTCTGAAGCACTTAATGCCAATCTAAAAGAACTTGGTTTTTTGAACCGTGATATAACTCTTTTAAATTGGCTACGTGAACGTGATTACAATGGAATAAGGTATAACCACAATTACGCATTTATGTAGTATGGGAAATCAACGAGAATATTTAGAAAGCGGCGGCTTTACTCAGTATCTTTACAAAGACGAAAGCCCAAAAGTTACAATAAACGGTGTGACAGGAAAGATGGTTAGTAAGATATCCGCCCCTACTGCAAAGCACGATGGACTTCCAACCTATGCCAACACCTCCGATATCTATTTTAAGAAAGGGGATGATGGATTGGCAACACAAGCTAAGGCCTATATTGGAAGAAAAATGTATCTGGATTTTGACTGGAATCATGACCACAAAAACAAAGGTGACGGAAGATTCTTTCCCAAAGGTACCGTTCATGTCCAGGTTTATAAGATAGATAAGAACGGAAATATCCATCGTCTGTCTGACGATGCCCGTTTCATGAGCAATTATGAGATGAAAAAGTTCGGCCCAATCATCAAATACTTTAACCCAAATGCCAAGTTTAGATAAAATAGACTGCGTTCTGATTTCGTTGGGTGGCAATGTGATTGCGACCCTCATGACGAGGACCAACTAATCGCCTCATTCGAGGAAATTACCGACGTTTGGGATGGGTTGAAGATTGACGGAAAAGACTTTGAGGAAGTAATCAATCATTCATACATTGTGGCATTGAACTGAATTAAACTAAAGATGCAGGGCTCTCAGTCAGGGCCCTGCATCTTTTTTTTCATTTTATCCCCTTCACTTCTTTTGAGAATACATTGTAGAAGATAATAGTCTGTTCCACCATCCATTCGAGGGTTTCTTCTACTTTACCAGGATTTGTCAGATCCGTCTTATGATTCAGGCCGATTGTCTTATCCTTAGCCGAAGGATTGCAATCCCAGACTGGTTTGCACCCCAAGGCATTGTTTATCTCGTCTTTCTTTGCCTCAAGTATAGGATAATACTTATCCACGACAGAATTCCTTATATAAAGACGTACCCCTACAAAGTTTTTCTGTGTATTACATAACATGTTCAGCATGATGTTTGAACATCCAATTCTGACATTGTACCAGTTGTGCGGCTGTGGTGTCTGTAAGGTAGGAATCCTTCCCGTTGCCTCCAACTTGGCTTTGTATTTTGTCCAGAAGTCCAGATGAAACTCGCTTGGGTTTGTAACCCTGTTTGCATCAAAACTGCCTTCTTTCTTAGGTGTATCACTTTTGACACGATACACATTCAACTCACGTTCATCTGCATCTTTCCACTCTTTCCAGCCATTTGCTGAACCTCCAACACAGAACAAGGCAGCTCCACTAGGTGTGTCAAAGCAAACATCTTCCTTAACGATTCTTTGTCCATCTTTCACCTCTGTGTATTTTGCCAACTGACTATCACGTTTTTTCCTGTCCGAATCACTAAACTTGGGAACATGAACAGGATTAACAGTACTGCCTTTAAGAACCGTCAGCGACTGGTTTTGGGGATTAAACATTCCCCTTGCATTGGCATTTCTGGATAGAAAACACTTGATAAGATTGCTCTTTGGCTTAGGTTGAATCTTAGGAACAACTACCTTTGATTCATGTTGGTTTCCCTCGGCAGAGGCGGTAAAACGCATCATCGCCAACATTCCCTTGATTTCTTCTTCTGCGAAGCTACCACTGTATTTCTCCATCAAATAGGGTCTCAGGCTTTCTGCTATTTGTATTTGAGCATCAGCAATCAAACTCTCCTTTATTTCATTCAAGCTATTCTGACGTTGTATCTCCTGGAGTCGTTCTTCGCAGAAGCCCACAATGGACTCTTGATTGAAGTTCTCTTTATCGAACTGTTCTACAAACTTTGCTCCTAACTTGTTATTGATTTCCAATGGAACCTTCATTACAGAAACAGCTTCCTTACTTGAAGGCATATCATAAAAGACCTCAATGTATTCACCTATATATATGCCCACATTAAGTTTCAAGATACGCATATATGATAGCAGTTGATCCACATCCTTCTTAATCTGTTTATGTGATGGGCGTTTTACCTCAATTACAAATTCATCTTCGCCATCCCTCTTTATCAGGATGTCTGGTTCAATGCGATTACTGTTTCCAAGATGAATATTTTGTTTATGACATATCTCGCCCTTGAATTTTGCCCAACCTAAATGCTGTAATTGGGTTTCGATAAGAGCATGAAAGGTGTCTTCATCAACATCTTTCTTCTTGGCTTCGCATAGGTCATACACAAAGTAGTTCCACTTTTCTATCATAGTATAGTCATTTAGTTATTTTGCTCCTTTTTTCCTGTTACACCCTTTGCACAACATCTGGCAGTTCTCGGCTGTCGTCACCCCACCTTCTGCCCACGGAGTGATGTGATCACCTTCCATCTCTTCCAGTTCGAAATGCTTACCACAGCGAGGACAGATACCACCTTGCCGCTCATAGGCTTCGCGCTTTTGTTTCTTATCGAACGTTCGGAATGAGAGGTCACGCAAGTCACCGCTAAGTACATAACTGTAAATACCGGACTTCTTCATAATTTCATCATCCTCCATCAAGTCGTGTATGCGATTTTCTAATTCTGCGGTGTCGTAAATCTGTTCGTGATAGGTGTCATAAAGCAATCCCCAATCCAATCCTTTCATCTCCTTGCGATACCTAATGAACGTAGAACGCACCCAAGTTACGATAGAAGAGAAATAAGCCCATAGCTGGTTGGCATTGGCATCGTTCTGATGCTTCGACATATATTCGCTCACATCTTTTATACCATCACGACGGGCTATCCAATGTAGTATGATTGCCAAATAGGCCTGTTCGATAGCATTACCAATCAATAGGTCATTTGCCATCTTATAGGCAGGGCATCCATTCTTAGAGAAGTAGCGACGGGCATCGCTGATAAACGGCCCCACATAGATGGCATTCAGTAATTCCTGATCAAGTAGACGCTCACCGGCTATGTTGATAACACGGAACCAGTCTAGTTTCTCCTTGTCAGTACCTGTACAGAAATAGACAGATAACTCATAATCCAGGAACTGCTCCTTTTCCTCATCTGTCAACGAGCCAAAAAACAGCACTCCACGTTCAGGGTCAACAATATTGAAGTCATGATAGCGATATTCGCAGATACTTAGTGTACGCTGCTGACCGTCTATCATCTCAAACTTATCATCACCAACTACACTCCAATACATAATGTTAAGCGGAAAACCCTTCAATATCGTATTTACAACAGCCTGTTTTTGTTTCAGGTCGTAACGGAACTCACGCTGATAAGGAGGTCTGATGTCAAGTCTTCCACCATAGCCCAACACACCTTTGTCGGCATCGTTCTCGTAACCTGCTACAAGGTCACGAACTTTGATTGATTGCAGTTTGATTTCCATGTTATTTCTTTCTTATAAGGATTCTAGAATAGGGCTTCTGAGGATAACCATTTAGCATATAAAAGAGTTGTCCGTCACGTAAACTCTTATTCAGTTTCTTTAATTCTCTATCAAATGGTTTTAATCCAAGTTCTTTACCTAAATCCCCTTCTGCCAAACCTATTATCTCAAATTGTTCTGGATTATACTTGTCCAGAAATGTTGTAGGTACACCCATTGCTCCATCATAGTCATAGGGAATGTCAGCAGTCTTGCTAACTTCTATAGCATTGTAGTTCTCATAATGAGGATATTCTTCTGATGTATAATGTTTATAGAGAATTAAGTTTTCGTGACGTTTTTTGATTTCAAGGTTAGTAAACCAGTGAACGCCAGGAACCCTTATCATCCCTTCCCGATGGTCACCGGCAGTTGCATTGTCTTCATAATTTGAAATAAAATGACCTGCACCTTTAAATCCATAACCAAGCCATAATCTGTTTTCCATGATTAAAGGAAAGATTTCTTTGTAGTGGATTGCGTTTTGATGACCAATGATCAAGAACTTCTTATCATACTCAATTAATTGAGCCACATACTCACGGAACAAGGAAAACGGAGGATTTGTCACTACGATGTCTGCCTGCTTCAGCAATTCGATGCATTCCTTTGAACGGAAGTCACCGTCACCTTTCAAAGGATGAATGCCAATTTCTTCCGCGTCCGGAATGTTATTACCATTTTTGTCACCATCATAAATCAGATAGATGGCCTGTTCACACTTATTCTGACTGAAAAGGTCCATGTCTTGATTCTTATAGCAGGTTGTTATAAGACGCTTTAAACCAAGGAACTCAAAGTTATAGGCAAAATAGGTAAAGAAATTGGACACACGCGGATCATCGCAATTGCAAAGAACAGTCTTCCCACGAAAATGCTCGCGATAATGCCGCAATTCGTTATTTATGTCCTCCAACTGCGTATAGAACTCATCCTTCTTGGCAGTTTTAGCCGCATTAAGGTTTTTATTAGCCATAATGATTGATAGTCTTTAGTTTGCATCAACTATCAATCACGCCAAGACGCAAAAAGAAGCGTGATGCAACTTATGCGTCCAGCAAGAGGCGAAGCCTAGGATAACTTGGAACCCCTGTATATGAACAAGAATGCACCACGCTATGCGTGTGCATCGCTATATTCATATAACAGAAGCCAACATGGGGCTCACCTGTCACGTATTATTCCGTGCTTGTTATTCCAATTAAAGTTTCCTAGGCTTACTTGGCTGAACGCGAAATAATAGCGAATGCTTTTTCTTCAAAAATGTTAGTCCGGATTTCTCCCCGAACGTGGTACAAAAATATGAAGAAGTTATGATGTGACCAAGGAAAATGAAGGTTTTTCTGTATTTGGGATGAAAACAAGTGTCGGGAGGCCCAGAAAGGTCAAGCAGCAACAGGCCGTTTCTCTCATAGCGTCACGGCAAAGCCTTCCCCGGAGTCAGTTTAAAACTAAGCTACTAAGCCCATTAAACTACTAAGCTACTAGCCCCATTAAACTCTCAACTTGTCAACTCTGAATTATGCACATCCTGCAGGACCAGGCCGGCCAGCATGAAGCCGAAGATGGCGGTGATGTGGGAAATAGATCCGTTGCCTCTGTCCTCAGGGTCGATGGGAAGTTGATTCTTCAGCAGCTCATCACTATATACGCACTGGAACTTATGACGGGGGAAGGTCTTTTCCTTCTTGAAGCGGTTACGCAGGGCGCGGGCCAGGGGGTCACCCTGCACCTTCCAGAACTCTGCCACTTTAATTCGCGTAGGGTCCAGCTTCAGGGCCGCACCCATCGAGGAGAAAAATCTAGGCCCAGCCCCCCTCTGACTCCCCCCAAAGGAGGGAGTATCTGTTGCTAGTAGGATGAGAGCAGCTTTGTCTTTTAGAGAATCTATGGCATCGATGATGTAGTCGTAGCTACCGAGGTCGAACTCAGCCGCCGTCTCAGCCGTAA
The DNA here is from genome assembly GCA_902775385.1 of uncultured Bacteroidales bacterium. Classification (GTDB taxonomy): domain Bacteria; phylum Bacteroidota; class Bacteroidia; order Bacteroidales; family Bacteroidaceae; genus Physcousia. Next base: position 15,183 of record CACYMI010000039.1, on the reverse strand, counting down.
AGATTTTCTGCAAGGCGGTTATCTCGGCCTTGGGATTGATGGAGAGGAGGCGTTCCTTCAGGGCATCAACCTTAACCATGCCCACGGTTTTCATGGTCGCCATCAATTGACGGTTCACATTGGTGATGCACACACGGTCGGAATCCACAATGGTAAGTTGGCGGATGCCGCTGCGTACCAGACTCTCGGCACACCAGGAGCCTACACCACCTACGCCGAAGATGATTACCCGTTTCCGGGCAATGCGTTCCATCGTCTTATCACCTAAAAGTAGCTCTGCCCTACGGAAAATTGCTTGTTCTATGGCCATATTTCTCTGATTTTGGGCGCAAATTTACGGTTTTTTACTGAATATACCATACATATGGTATGCAAATAACCCTCACATGGTATTGCGGGGACAAGAAAACCGCCGTACCTTTGCAGCAGAAAAAATGAAGAGTGAAGAGTGAAAAGTGAAGAATACCAGCCAGGCTAGAACTACTAGAACCCGCTAACCACTAACCACAAACCACAAACCGCTAAATTACAAATTAAACATAAAAGGATAAGGTTATGAGTAAAATTGCAAAACAGCTGACCGAGCTCGTCGGCAACACCCCACTTCTGGAGCTCAACAAGTATTCAAAGGCTAACGGTCTGGAGACTCCCGTGATTGCCAAAGTAGAGTTCTTTAATCCCGGCGGCAGTGTGAAGGACCGCATCGCTCTGGCGATGATAGAGGATGCTGAGCAGAAAGGTATCCTGAAGCCCGGAGCCACCATCATAGAACCCACCAGCGGAAATACTGGCGTAGGATTGGCACTGGTCAGCGCCGTTAAGGGCTACCACCTTATCCTTACCATGCCCGAGACCATGAGCGTGGAGCGCCGTAACCTGGTAAAGGCCTATGGCGCTGAGGTTCGCCTCACCTCTGGAAAAGACGGCATGCCTGGTGCCATCCGCGCTGCCGAGGAGTTGCGTGACAGCATTCCCGGTGCCGTTATTCTGCAGCAGTTCGAGAACGGAGCCAACCCTGCCAAGCATTATGCGACCACAGGTCCTGAGATCTGGCGTGACACAGACGGCAAGGTTGACATCTTCATCGGCGGTGTGGGTACCGGCGGTACCATCAGCGGCACAGGTAAATACCTGAAGGAGCAGAACCCCAATGTGAAGGTGATTGCCGTAGAGCCCAAGTCGAGCCCCGTACTGAACGGAGGTCAGAGCGGCCCCCACAAGATTCAGGGTATCGGTGCCGGCTTCATCCCCAAGACCTACGATGCCAACGTTATTGACGAGGTATTCGACGTGGAGAACGATGACGCCATCCGTACGGGCCGTGAGATTGCCCAGTCAGAAGGCCTGCTGGTAGGTATCAGCGCAGGAGCTGCCATCTATGCTGCCATCCAGGTGGCCAAGCGCCCCGAGAACAAGGGTAAGAAGATTGTGGTGCTGCTGCCCGATACCGGTGAAAGATATCTCTCAACCGTTCTCTACGCCTTTGAGGATTATCCTCTGTAAAAGGGAGAATAGGAAGTATTTAAGCGTATAGGTGCGGATGGGGAGCGGACAAAGCCCCGCATCACGTAACTCGGCAATGTGATGGCGTCGGTCCTGATGATGAGGGATCAGACGCCATACATTATATATATAATCCATGGAGAGCTGGTTCACGCGGCGCTCCAGAGCGTAGTGCTCCTCGCCCTGTGCGGCCTGCGCCATCCGGTTCAGTTCCGTCAGCACAAAGAGTGTGTCCTGAAGCCGCTGCCGGATATGTGCGGCATCCTGCTGATGCGTGATGCTGTCAGTACCCGTTCTGTAATAATAAGCGGGAATCCTGGTAACAAGCAGGCTTTTGGTCCTGAGCAGCAGCTGAGGAGTGAACAGCTCGTCCTCATGCAGGATACCCGTATAGAAACGCAGGTTGCCCAGGATACTCCTGCGGAAAAGATAGCCCCAGGCCGCGGCCCGCATATTTCGGGAGTTGAGGAACGCTGTACCGCTGACATAGTGTCCTACACCATACCACCTGCAGCGACGGGTAATACGGCGGGTAAACCTGAACATAAGCATATCCGGCTGATACTGAGCCTGCATACTGAGCACCTGACAGTAGGGATCGGTCTGCAGGAAATCATCAGCGTCCAGAAACTGGATATACTCGCCCCTCGCCAGTTCTATTCCCGTATTACGGGCTGCGGAAAGCCCCTGATTCTCCTGACGTATGGTCTTCACACCCTCAAAATCAGGAGCCGGAACAGTGCTTCCGTCATCAATCAGCAGAATCTCCCTTTCTTCGGGAACCAAAGGCAGGCGAAGAACACTCTGTACGCATTCCTGCAGCTGCTGCAAAGGCTCATTATAATAGGTTATGATAAAGGAAATTCGCTTCATGACAGTCAGAATTTAGCCGTTACATCCTGTGCCTTCACTGAGGCAGGGTTACCGCAGATGAGGAGTTTCTCAGCTCCGTCCCTTGTAAAATCAGAAGTGCAGACAGCCCCGCTGCCTACTACCGAACAGGGCGGGATAACGGTACCCTTGAGCAATACCGTTCTGAAGCCCAGATAAGTGCCATCGCCTATCACTACCGGGGCATTCATAGGCTTGGGGGTTCCCTGGGAGATAATCTGATGAACGGCACTGTCACAGACATACATCTCGCCGGCAAAGACGCCATCCCCGATACGGATGCGGCAACAGCAATGAATCTGCGTGTCGCGGCCCAGATAGGTACAGGCTCCCGTCTCCAGCACGGCACCCTTGCCTATGGCAATACATGAATCAGGGCCGATGCGCAGTGGGCCGCCTATCTGCCAGGTTCCCTGAATATTCAGCTCAGCCTTACCTGAAGAGGCCGTATAGTCCTCATGGTCCGAGCCGATAACAATCATATTCTTGGATGAATCAGGCGGAAGCTGAATCCTTCCCCCGAGTGTCAGTTTCAAGGGGCCGTAAACCCTGACGGGCATCCTGCAAAGGCCCCTCCAGCCCCCCGCGTGATAGCAGAGACGGAAAGTGGCTGGCCAGTTGGTATGAATGATAGAACTTAGCTTCATACTAATTGTATTTCAAGGCAAAGGTAATGAATTGAAATTGAAATACCATGCATCAGACCCGAAAAAATGACTTTCCGCCAACTATAAAGGACAAAACCTTGGGCAGGAATAGTATTTTTCATACCTTTGCGCATATCATAAACGACAATATGCACATACTGGAGATACCATCCTTCTTTCCACCGCACGGCGGCCTGTTCTGCCTGGATCAGGCCAGGGCCCTGAGGGAACGCGGACACGAGGTCCGCATCCTGTCATGTGTCCAGTTGGGAGCCACCTCAGACCGGGGCTTCTACCTGACGGCACCCGCCGGCTACTGGTGGGAGGACATGGAGGGTATAGCGGTGTTCCGCCATTACCAGCGCGACATCCCTAAGATGGTGAGGCTGAACACACGCTCCTGGATCAGGCAGGTATGCAAGATGTTCAGTAAGTACGTTCAGCAATACGGCACACCTGATATCATTCATGCCCACTGCTGCAAGAATGCCGGTATTGCCGCCGTAGCCATCGGAAAGGCCGCGAACCGCCCCGTATTCATCACCGAGCACCTGAGCAACTTCCTGTACGAGAAGGACTTCGGCCCCGGATGGACCAGACACCGCTGGCTCAGGGACCTGATGGTCAGCGCTTATAGGGATGCCGCCTGCGTGATTCCCGTAGCAGAGGAACTGGTAAGCAACATAGAACCGCTCTTCGGCCGGGACTACACGTATCAGTCCGTATCAAATGTGACAGATGTGGAATTCTTCGCCTACCGTGACAGAGAGCCTCTGGAGGGCCGCCCTTTCCGCTTCTGCTGTCTGGGCAATGCCAACGGGAGCGGGCTGACTCTCAAAGGATACGATGTACTGAGCCGGGCCATGCAGGAGTTGGAGGGTTGTGAGCTGCATATTGCCGGATGCGACACCCGAAGTACGGAGATGCGACAGCTGTTCCCCCAAAGAACCGTCCTGCACGGCGAGGTGGATAGGAATGCGGTACGCCGGCTCCTGTATGACTGCGATGCGCTGGTACTTCCCTCCCGAAGCGAGGCACAGCCGCTGGTGTTGCTGGAGGCTATGTCAACCGGCATCCCCGTTGTCAGTACAGAGGTGACACCTCAGTCCGAGCGCATACCGGGAGCCTGCCTGATAGCCCGGACCGGAGATTCCGGAAGCCTCATCAGCAAAATGAGGGAATGTATGAGCATCCGTCCGTCCAGGCAGTTCAGCGAAGCCGTCAGCGCCGTCTCCTCCCCCCGGGCGGTAGCCGTACAGTTAGAAGAAATATTCCTGGAATATTCAACTTGGGGGCAAGGTTAGCTTCCGAAACTGAAATTAAATATAACACAGTCAGAAGATGAGGTTTCTGTTCATAGGAGATGCCAGCAATGCACGCTACACCCTGGCCCGGGGCCTACGCCGGCTGGGTCATGAGGCACTGGTGATAGGCACAGGCGGCGGATGGCGGCACATGCATGTGGATATCTGCATAGAACGCGGCCCCGGCAGACTGGGAGCCCTCATCTACCTGATCCGCTGGCTGTGGATGCTGTCTAAGCTCAGAGGCTATGACGTTGTGGATTTCAACGGACAGTTCATGATGGAGTTCAAGCCCAGGCTGAAACGCTTCTTCTACGATTATCGACTTCAATATCGGAGAGCGCAAACGGACCAACGAATTTGCCGTGAGCATGACCGATATGTGGCTGAACCAGCCTGAGGTAAGGGAACTGAGCCGGCATATGGCCGATACCAGCGACCTGCTCATAGGAACAGGCTATGAGTACTGGGCCTGCCTGTATCATTATTTCCCCGGGAAGACGCGCTTCATACCGTTATGCATGGATATACCTGACGCGCCGCCCAGGATAGAGGAGACCGCCGGACCGGTACGGTTCTTCATAGGAATACAGCGGGAACGCAACGAGGAGAAAGGTACTGACATCCTCTGGCCCGTGCTGCAGCAGCTTAAGGCCGACTACCCCGACAGAGTGACTGTCAATAAAGCCGAGAATGTGCCCTATGACGAGTACTGCCGACTGATGGATAACAGTGATGTACTCATTGACCAACTGTACACCTGCTACGCCATGAATGCCCTGAAGGCAATGTCCAAGGGGATTGCGGTTGCCACCGTGGCCATTCCCGAAGCGTATGAGCTGCTGGGGGAGAAGGAACTCTTCCCGATGATAGACCTGCCCTGCGACAAGAAAGGTATCTACCGGGCATTGGAGCAGCTGGTGCTGCATCCCGAGCGTCTGGCACAACTGAAACGGGACTCTTTTGCCTTCGTGCGGAAGCACCATCACTACCTGAAGGTGGCGGAGGAATATGTGGCCCGGACCTGCCCCAGCCCTCCCGTGAAGGGAAGAGTTGAGAGTTGACAGTTGATAGTTGATAGTTGATAGTTGATAGTTGACAGTTGACAGTTGACAGTTATAAAAAAGGAAGTTATAGAAGGAAGTTATAGAAGGGAGTTATAAAAGGAAGTTATAGAAGGAAGTTATAAAAGGAAGTTAAATGGGAAGTTAAGCCAGCAGGGCTGGCTGGACGATAGTATCGGATGCTTTCTGCATATATGGTATTGTCCTTTTAACTCCCACGAGCGTAGCGAGTTAACTTCCTCTTTTAACTCCCTCTTTTAACTCCTAAAAGATAATAATTTGAATAACGATAAATGATAGTTTGTATAGCAGAGAAACCGTCCGTAGCCCGCGACATCGCCCATGTGCTGGGTGCCAACACCACGCATGACGGATATATGGAGGGAAACGGATACCAAGTCACCTGGACCTTCGGCCACCTGTGCGAGCTGAAGGAACCACACGAATACACACCCCTGTGGAAAAGCTGGAGCCTGAGCCAGCTGCCCATGATACCGCCCCGCTTCGGCATCAAACTGAAGTCCGACAAGGGCGTGGAGAAGCAGTTCAACATCATCGCCTCGCTGATGAGCAAGGCCGAGGGAATCATCAACTGCGGTGATGCCGGCCAGGAAGGTGAGCTCATCCAGCGCTGGGTAATGCAGAAGGCACTGGCCAAATGCCCCGTGAAGCGTCTGTGGATCAGCAGCCTTACCGAAGAGGCCATTCGCGAGGGATTCCAGAACCTGAAGGACCAGCAGGAATACCAGAGCCTGTATGAGGCCGGACTGATGCGCGCCATAGGCGACTGGCTGCTGGGCATGAATGCCACACGCCTCTATACCCAGAAGTACGCCTACGGCAAGCACCAGGTGCTGAGTGTAGGCCGTGTGCAGACCCCCACGCTGGCCCTTATTGTCAACCGGCAGAAGGAGATTGAGAACTTTGTTCCCCGCCAGTCCTGGATTCTCTCCACCCTGTACCGGGATGTGAAGTTCAGCGCCATCATGCGCGACGAGGAGGCCGAAGCCGAGGAAGCCGCTGAGATTGCCGAGGCCGCCAAACAGGGCAAGACCCTGAAGAGCAAAGGCCCCATCTACCGTCAGATGGAATACGCCACCGAGCAGGAAGGCAAGGACGCATTGGAAGCCATCAAGGACAAACCCTTCACCGTAGTATCTGTAACCCGGAAGAAAGGATTTGAGACCCCGCCCCGCCTCTATGACCTGACCAGCCTGCAGGTTGACTGCAACAAGAAGTTCGGCTTCAGCGCCGACCAGACCCTCAACCTCATCCAGAGCCTTTACGAGAAGAAGGTAGCCACCTATCCCCGCGTGGACACCACCTTCCTGCCGGATGATGTCTATCCCAAATGCCCCCAGATCATGAACGGCCTGTTCCTTACCAAGAACGCAGGCATACAGCCCTATGCCGAACTGGTGAAGCCACTGGGCGGCAAACCGCTGAAGAAGAGCAAGAAGATATTTGACAACAGCAAGGTGACCGACCACCACGCCATCATCCCTACAGGCGTATCGCCCCAGGGACTTTCAGAGATGGAATGGAAGGTTTTCGATCTCATAGCCCGCGCCTTCATCGCCGCCTTCTACCCCGACTGCCTCTTCGAGACCACCACCGTCATCGGCGAAGTGAGGAAGAACGAGACGGAGTCTGTCCTGTTCCGTGTAAACGGCAGGGTAACAACGGACGAAGGCTGGAAAGTCGTCTATAAAAAAGTGGAAAGCGAGGAGAAAGAGCCCTCCCCCTCAGGCGAGAACGAAGGCGGACAGCTCCCCGTCTTCCAGAAAGGCGAGAGCGGCCCGCACACCCCCTCGCTGACCGACAAATGGACTACGCCCCCTAAGCCCTATACCGAGGCCACGCTGCTCCGCGCCATGGAGACGGCAGGCAAGATGGTAGAGGACGAGGAGCTGCGCGATGCGCTGAAGGAGAACGGAATAGGTCGGCCCAGTACCCGTGCCGCTATCATAGAGACTCTGTTCCGCAGACATTACATCCGTAAGGAGAGAAAGAGCCTGTGGGCAACTCCTACGGGTGTGGGACTGATAGAAATCATACACGAGGAACTGCTGAAGAGTGCTGAGCTGACAGGCCTCTGGGAAAAGAAACTGAGGATGATAGAGCGTAAGGAATATGAGGCCAAAACGTTCCTGGAAGAACTGAAACAGATGGTCACAGACATCGTCACCAGCGTACTGAACGACAGGAATCCCCGTCAGATCAGCATACCCGCAGAACCGGTAAATGAAAGGAAAGGCAATAAAAAGCGCTCCTGATACGTTATTATATAATAGAACAGAATCCCTTTTTTGCAGTGAAGAGAATACGCACCATACTACGCACGGTCCTTCTGCTACTCCCCCTCTGGGTAGCAGGAGCAGGAATGCTCACCTCCTGCGGAGCCGACAATCACCTGAAGAAGGGTGATCAGTTCTATGCCATCGGCGAGTACTACGATGCGGCAGCCGAATACAAGAAAGCCTACGCACGTACCAAGACCACCGAGAAGGAGAAACGCGGAATCCGTGCCTGGAAGATGGCAGAGTGCTACCGCAAGATCAACTACAGCGCCAAGGCCATCGGCGCCTATCAGAACGCCATCCGCTACAACTATCCCGATACGTTGGGCTGGCTGTATCTGGCACAGCTGCAGCAGAAACAGGGCGACTATAAGTCGGCCGTCAAGAACTACAACACCTATCTGGAGATGGTCCCCGGCGCCCAGCTGGCCGTCAACGGCATCCAGGGATGTATGCAGGCCCCCATCTGGAAGAAGAAACCCACCCTGTACAGCATCCGCAAGGAACCCGTCCTGAACAGCCGCCGTTCCGACTTCTCCCCCATGCTCCTGGGTGACGATGCCGACCAGCTCTTCATCACCACCACCCGCCCGCAGGCCACCGGAAACGAGGTGAGCGGTATTACCGGTACCAAGAGCGCTGACATCTTCCTCAGCAAGAAAGACGACAAGGGCAAATGGGGTGCTCCCGAGATAGTGGAAGGCGAGCTGAACAGCGACTATGAGGAGGGGGCCTGCTGCTTCTCGCCCGACGGTAAGACCATGTATCTTACCCGCTGCACCTATGACCCCGACTATCCCCGCTATGCCGAAATATACACCAGCCAGCGAAGCGACGCCTCCTGGAGCAAGCCGCAGCTGCTGCAGATAACCAAGGACACCCTGTCCAGCTACGCCCATCCCGCCGTATCGCCCGACGGCCGCTGGCTCTACTTCACCAGCGACATGCCCGGCGGCTATGGCGGCAAGGATATCTGGCGCATCGCCCTTACCGAGGGCGGCGGCCTGGGCGGCGTAGAGAACGTAGGCGAGCCCATCAATACCGAAGGGGACGAAATGTTCCCCGTCTTCCGGCCCAACGGCGAACTGTATTTCTCCAGCAACGGGCACGTAGGAATGGGCGGCCTGGACATCTTCAAGGCCAAGCGTGACACCGTAACCGGTGAATGGAGCATCCAGAACCTGAAAGTCCCCATGAACAGCAGCGGAGACGACTTCGGCATGACCTTCGAGGGACTGCACAACCGGGGGTTCTTCAGCACCAACCGGGGCGATGCCCGCGGATGGGACCATATCATGTCCTTTGAGTGTCCCGAGGTTATCCATACCGTAAAGGGCTGGGTGTATGAGAAGGACGGCTATGAGCTGCCCGAGGGACTGGTATATATGGTGGGCAACGACGGCACCTACCAGAAGCTGAGCGTACGCGGCGACGGTTCCTTCGTACAGGAAGTAACACCCAATGTGGACTACGTATTCCTGGGAACCTGCAGCGGCTATCTGAACCACAAGGAGGAACTGCACGTTGACACCAGCAGCGTCAGCCAGGAGTTCGTCCTGCAGTTCCCCCTGGCCAGCATCAACAACCCCGTACTCATCCGCAACGTCTTCTACGAGTTCGACAGCGCCGCCCTTACCGAGAGCAGCACCCTGGCCCTGGACAGCCTGGTGGACCTGCTGAACGAGAACCCCAACGTCACCATAGAGCTCTCCGCCCACTGCGACTTCCGCGGCAAGGACGAGTATAACGAGAAGCTGAGCCAGCGACGCGCCGAGAGCGTTGTGAATTATCTGATTGAGCACGGCATAGAGGCCGAGCGCCTCACCCCCGTAGGCTACGGCGAGAAGCGTCCCAAGGTAGTAACCCGCAGGATAGCCGAGCAGAACGACTTCCTGCATGAGGGTGATACACTTACCGAGGCTTTCATCCTGAAGCTGGAGGAAGTGGAGAAGCAGGAAATCTGCCACGCCCTGAACCGCCGTACCGAATTCAAGGTACTGCGTACCACCTATAAGCTTTTTGACAAAGAGAAGAAGACCCTCCCCGACCCTCCCGTGAGGGAGGGAGAAAGCCCTGAGGCGGGAATGAAGAATGAATTAACCTCATAATTTTTCCCATTCTTTTGGTTGTTTCTGCATAAATTCCTATTTTTGCCATAGATAACGTTAATTTTTCTATGAAACAACCCGATTATGGCACTAAACAGAAGAACTTTTCTTAAACGGACAGCAGCCGCCTCGGCACTGTTCAGCATCCTGCCCCGCGAGGTAATGGGCAAGATGGGCGGAGCCAACAACTTCGTGGCTCCCAGTGACCAACTAACACGCGGTATCATCGGTGTAGGCGGTATAGGACGTTCCAGCCACCACTTTGCCAGTGACCAGTCCTGCCGCCTGGTAGCCCTGTGCGATGTGGACCAGAAACATCTGGATTCCGCAGTAGCCGCAGCCAAGAAGAACTTCAATGAGACGGTGAAGGCCTATCACGACTTCCGCGAGCTCATTCACGACCCCAATGTGGATATAGTACACATCGCCACCCCGCCCCATTGGCACGGACTGATGTCGGTAGAGGCCGCCAATGCCGGAAAGGATATCTTCTGCGAAAAACCCATGACCCGTACCATCGGTGAGGGCAAGCGTGTGGAGGAAGCTGTAAAGCGCAACGCCCGCGTGTTCCGTCTGAACACCTGGTTCCGTTTCAAGGACACCTTCTACGGCCTGGGCACCGATGTCAAGCCCCTGAAGAAACTGGTGGACAGCGGCCTGTTGGGCTGGCCCCTGAAGGTACGCATATCAGGCGCCACCGGCTTCACCTGGAAGTTCTACTGGGTAGGAAAGGAAAACCTGGAGGTACAGCCCATTCCCAAAGAGCTGGATTACGACCTCTGGCTCGGCCCCGCACCCTATAAACCTTATAATATACACCGTACCCACCAGACCTTCCGCGGATACTTCGACTATGACGGAGGCGGCCTGGCCGATATGGGTCAGCATTACATAGACCCTGTTCAGTATATTCTGGGCAAGGACGACACCTTCCCCGTCAAGGTGGAGATTGACGCCCCCCAGCAACACCCCGATGCCGTGGGTATCTGGCGTACTATCACCTACACCTACGAGGACGGATGCCAGATCATCCTGGAAGGCGAGGGATTCGAGAGCGAAGGCAAGGTACCCTACATCGAAGGCCCCAAGGGAAAAGTTTACAAAGGCTTCGAATGTACCATCCCCAATGTGCAGGAACTCATCAACGAAATGCCTGATCCAGAGCCCCGCAATACCGATTTTCTGGAGTGCGTACGCAACCGCCGCCAGTTCGCCCTCAATGAGAGCAACGGCCACCACAGCGCCACCATCGTGAATATGGGCGTCTGTGCCCTGCGTCTGAACCGCACCTTGCACTTCGACCCCAAGACACAGCTCTTCATCGGCGACGAGGCCGCCAACCTGCTTGTCAACCAGCCCATGAGAGGGGAATGGGGAAAGATGATCTAGAGAGTGAAGAATGAAGAGTGAAGAATGAAGAATGAAGAATGAAAGTTAGAACTATCAACTGTCAACTATCAACTGTCAACTCAAAAAAAATGAAAAAGACATTAAATATATTGCTGCTGGCCGTCCTGATGCTGACGGTTACGGCAACACCTGCCTTCGCACAGGACGGCAGGCAGAGAACCACACAAACCATTGTGCAGGACGCACTGGCCCTGATGCCTTTGCAGACACAGGCCGACTTCAACCGCGAGATGGAGGACCTGGCCAAGGCCGCTCCACAGTCCGTAGAGATACTGGCTGGAATGCTACAGCCTACCGAGAAGGCCACGAACAACCTGCTGGAATACGCCATTAACGGAGTCACCAACTACGCCTCCGCCAACGCCAAGTATAAGCAGGCCGTGCTGGACGGACTTAGGGCAGCGGCCCCCAAGGCACCCGACCAGTACGTCCGTCAGTTCCTGCAGTCACAGATCCGGCTGCTGGCAGGCGATGAGAAGCCCATTGAGTTCGTGCAGCACGCAGGCGCTGCCCCCTACGCCCAGGCCTATGACAACCTGAAGGCGCTTGGCCCCAACGCCGGCCCCGCCATCGTCAAGACCCTCAAGAGCAAAGACCGCGCCCTGCGTATGCAGGCGCTGAAGTTCGCCACCGCCAATGGACTGGTTACCGATGAACTGGCCGGAAAGGCAGTCGGCATGTACAAGAAGCAGACCGAGGAGGGCAAGGCCGACATCATCTGCTGGCTGGGCGACAACAAGGTAGAGAGCCAGAAGCCCTTCCTTCACAAAGTACTCGCCCAGGGCGGCCAGCCTGCCGTTGCGGCCATCGAGGCATTGGGCAAGATAGGCGGCGAGGATGCCGCTACCGCCCTCATTGCCCAGTTAGGCGGCGATAACCAGCAGGAAGCTTTCAGCGCCCTGCTCAGCTTCCGGGGCGACCTCTCAGGCCAGGTGACAGAGGCGCTGAAGGTTACCACAGGTCAGCAGCAGAACAGACTGCTTTCCCTGGCTTCCCTCCGTCGTATCAAGAGTGCGGCCCCCGTGGTGTTTGATCTGGCGAAGGACAACCCCGCCGCCCGCAAGGCACTGTCCGGTGTCGTAGGCAAGGAAGATATAAATAAGGTAGCCGGTTTGCTGGATGCCGCAGCCGGGGAGGAAATGTCCGACTACCAGAAAGCCCTCTCCGCCAGCATCAAGAGCCTTGACGCCAAGGAGCAGTACCAGGCCGTAAGCGCAGAGATGAAGAAGGCCGCCAACAAGGAGCGTTTCTACCCCATCCTGGCTTCCACCAATACCAACGAGTCCGTTGAGGAACTTCAGAAGATTGGCTCACAGGCTGCCATCAAAGCCCTGCTCCGCAGCACCAACCTGAAGGCTGCCGCTCCCCTGCTGAATGCCGCTAAGACAGGCGACAACAATGCGCTGAACGGCTACATCAACCTGATGGGCAACTACCAGAAGAATGCCGATGCCCGTTACGACGGACTGAACACCGCCATGCAGCTTGCCCGGAGCGATGAGCAGAAGCGCGTCATCCTCAGCTTCCTGGGCAGCACCCCCACCCGTAACGCCTTCCTCCTGGCCGGCAAGTACCTTGACGACAAGAACTTAGGATACGACGCCGCTGTAGCGGAGAAGAATATCATCAATAAGACCACCGAGGATATCGAATACGAGGTTGTAAAGGAGAACCTCACCAAGGCCATGGCCCTGTACAAGGCACACGGAACCGCCGACGACGGCTATGCCGTTGACGAGCTGAAGAAGATCATCTCGGAACTGAAACCCTCACCCGTATATGAGCTCTCAGACGAGGAAAAGGCGCAAGGCTTCGAACTGCTGTTCGACGGAACCAATCTGGACAACTTCGTAGGCAACAAGGTAGGCTATGTGCCCATCAACGGGTGCATCAACGTAACCGCCAACTACGGCAACGAGAGCAACCTCTATACCAAGAAGGAATACCGTGACTTCATCTTCCGCTTCGAGTTCTGCTTCCTGCGCCCCGGTGTCAACAATGGCGTAGGTATCCGTACCCCGATGGGCGTGGATGCCGCCTACGAGGGCATGTGTGAGTGCCAGATACTGGACCATGACGCACCCATGTATGCCGGTCTGCGCGAATATCAGGTTCACGGCTCCGTTTACGGTGTCATCCCCGCCAAGCGCATCAAGCACAAGCCGCGAGTGGAGCCAGGAAGAGATCCGTGTTCAGGGCAACCACATCACCGTAACCGTGAACGGTGAGGTAATTGTGGACGGCGACATCAGGGAAGCCTGCCAGGGTCACAACGTAGCCCCCGACGGCAGCGACAACAACCCCTATACCGTTGACCACCGCAACCATCCCGGTATGTTCAATAAGACCGGCCATATCGGTTTCCTCGGTCATGGTGCCGGACTGAAGTTCCGCAACGTACGCGTACTTGACCTTACCAAGACTCCCAAAGGAAAGAAGAAGTAACATACATAACATATACATATCAACAGCCCCCTGCAAAAGAAATTGCAGAGGGCTGTTTCATTTAAAATACACAAAGTTAACCATTACCATTCATCGTCCCAGACATTTTTTCCCTTCACCCAAGCCTGGTTACCGTCTATCACATCATTTGTATAGATACCTTGCGTCATCGTCTCGCCTTCCTCAAAGTTTCCCGAGATGGCAATCATCCGCGAATGGCATAGGGTAACCACGGTGACATGCGGTTTATTATATAGCTTCTTCATAATATTGAATATTTGGGTAGGAATTACTTCAATGTTACCTTACGTCCACCTATGATATAGATACCCTTAGGCAGACGATTCATATCGCGCTTGTTGGCTACACGTAAACCATTCAGATTATATACTGCCTCGTCACCGTTGGCCATCTGCATGTCCTTGATAGCTGTTTCTTCATCTTCGTCGGCATCATCAAACAGGATGGCAACACGTACGCCAGCTCCACCACCCAATGCGCTGGTAGGCAGTTGCAGGTAAGCCTTCTTGGCACTAACGCTACCATAGCCGCTTGACTTGTAGAAGCCCTGCACACCATCCTTCTCGCCATATAGGAAGTTGGTATATTTGCCGTCTATTTCGGCTACTTCCTGCGCTGACAGTACAGGCTGTAGCAGATTCACGAAGAACGAGGTAGAAGTCTCATAAGGTATCTTATAGGTTTCACCCCCTGTACCCACCAACAACAGACCTGTTTCAGCAGGAACACTCGTTACACGAGTCAGCAGCACAGTACCCGTTGCACGGTCATAACCGCTGGCAATATAAGCCTTCAGTCCGCTTACACCGCTGAAGTCAAGGTCTCTGTCACATGAGAAGGTAGCCACATCATGAGCCATAGAGATAATTTCCTTCGTAGAATTCCATGTGGCCACTACGGATACGTTACCGCTAACACTTGTAATGGTGTACTGATTGTCCACAATATCATTGGTCACATCATTTCCATTCACCGTCAGCGAAGCCAGTATAGCATCAGGATCGTCCATGATGGTCAATACCACATCGTCGCCGTACTGCGGATTATCGTTATCGGCAGTCACACCGCCACCCGTAATGCTCACACTGTAGGTTTTCTTTGTCCATGTGGCTGTGTAGCTACGGTTGCCTGTATTGCCAGTAGCAATGATCACAGTCTTTGTGGCAGCATCGAGTCCTGTGCCAGTCCATCCTGCGAAGTCATAACCATCCTTAGTTGGGTTGATAAGCGTGATAGGAGCAGACTCTATGTTGTAACTTGTAGGATTAGCAGAAGCTACAGAACCGCCAGCCAAGTCATAGCTGATAGTGTAGCTAGCAGGAGTCCAAGTGGCTGTATAAGCCTTGTTACCTGTGCTGCCTGCGACGATGGTCACACTCATCAGGGCATCACCCTCGCCGTTAAGCTTCCATCCTGCAAAGGTATAACCTTCGCGAGTGGGGTTATTCAGGGTAATGGCTGCGCTCTCAATGGTATAGGTAGCAGGATTG
>CACYMI010000038.1 GCA_902775385.1 uncultured Bacteroidales bacterium | reverse complement strand
CACTCTTCGCTACAAGTTCAACACCACCCGCTCAAAGTACAAAGGCGAGGGTGCAGGTAACGCAGAAAAGAACCGCTTCTAAACCGCAACAACTATGCAGAATAACTTTAAATACATAAATCTCTCTTGGGCAGTGGTGACCATCTGTGAGGATGGTACCCTGCCACTTTCCGCTATCGTCCATGATGGACAGGACGAGGCGGAAATGGTGGAGCGGTACATCATAGGCTACATGGCCTTCTGGCACATCGCCTTTGTGGATGAAGAACGCCTCGTGCCCTGCCACGACGACGCGCTGCGCACCGAGGCCCGAAAGAAGATAGACCACTACATTGCCGACCATCCACCCGTAAAGACTTTCCCCCGCTTCTACCTCGTCCTGCTCCGCCAGCCTATCGCCCCGATGGAGGCTGACGGAATGAGCTGCGTGTATCAAATGTAACAATAAAATTATAGCGAAAATGAAAGCAATGAAGATTTGGAGACTTGCCTTGACGATGCTTGCTGCCTTCTCCCTCGCCTCTTGCAGCAGCGACGACGACAACGAAGACAAAGTTGAACAGGTGACGCTCTATGTGTCAGCAGAAATATGTGAAAATAGTCTTTAGCCATACTCTAAGCTGCTTCTAGGCTGCTTCTAGGCTTACTCCTGAGTATAGCTAAAAGCAGCCTGGAATCTTGCTAATAGTTCGCTGATATGGGTTGACAATCCCCTAACCGCTAACCGTTTTCCCTCTCCTCGGAGAAATAAAACGTTCCGACTCCCGCAGAAAAAAAGAATGAACCCACGTTGTAAATTTATTTTCAAGCCTTGGTTATTTATTTTCAAGGCATGAAAATATATTTTCAAAGCTTGGTTATATATTTTCAAAGCTTGAAAATAATTATAGATGGCGTATTAAGATGTTTTATCTGTGTAGTGAGAATGTTATATCTGGCGCATAAAAACTTTTCTATGCGCATAAAAAAAATCTATAGGGATAAAATAGTTTATTGCTTTTAGTATCCCAATTCCCTGACGATGCTGGAGATACGCTCCATGGTGGTAAGGCGGGTGGGAACAAGGGGAAGGCGAAGTACGTTCTCTATCATTCCCATCTCATGAAGCATGGCTTTGACACCTGCGGGGTTACCGTCAACGAAGAGGAGCTTGAACAGTTCGGTAAACTTGTGATGGATGGTCAGCGAGGTGTTGTACTCTCCCTTGAGGGCCAGACGTACCATACGGCTGAACTCGGCGGGAAGGGCGTTGCCGATTACGCTGATGACACCTACGGCTCCTAAGGTGATGAGGGGGAAGGTGATGCCGTCGTCTCCGCTGATGACATCGAAGTTGGCGGGCTTGTTCTTGATAATATCATCCATCTGGGAAATATTGCCGCTAGCCTCCTTGATGGCAACAATTTTGTCGAATTCACGGGCCAGGCGCAGGGTGGTCTCGGCTGTCATGTTGACGCCCGTTCTGCCCGGTACATTATATAATACTACGGGAACGGGGCTGGCCTTGGCTATGGCTGCGTAATGCTGGTAGAGTCCTTCCTGGGAGGGCTTGTTGTAATAGGGGCAGACGCTGAGGATACCGTCGATACCGCGCCAGTCGGAAGTCTGCAGGTCATGGACCACTGCCGCGGTGTTGTTGCCGCCGCATCCCATGAGCAGGGGCACCCGTCCGGCTACACGCTCTACGAGATGCTGCTTCAGCATGGCCTTCTCATCAGCGCTGAGGGTCGGGGTCTCGGCTGTTGTACCCATAATACACAGGAAATCGGCACCTCCCTTAATCTGGTACTCGACAAGGCGGTCAAGCGACGCCAAATCAATACTGCCGTCTTTACAGAAGGGAGTTATCAGGGCTATACCCAAGCCACGGAATTTATTATTTGCCATATGGTTATTATCCTTAAAAGTGGTGCAAAAGTAATACTTTTCAGGCATTTTACCAAAAATGGGACGGGCAAATTCTTGTCGCCTTACGATTTTATGTCTATTTTTGTGAATCAATATGGATTTTTAAGCTATGACTGAACAGGAACAGATACTGAAACTGAGAGAGGAGCTGCACCGGCACAACTATAATTACTATGTGCTGAACATGCCTACCATCGGGGACCGGGACTTTGACATGATGATGCATGAACTGCAGGATCTGGAGAAGCGGCACCCTGAGATGGCGGACCCTAACAGCCCTACCCAGCGGGTGGGCAGCGACCTGAACAATGAGTTCGCTACCGTGCTGCACAAACGGCCTATGCTGAGTCTGGCCAATACGTACAACAGGCAGGAGGTGAGCGACTTCTACCAGCGGGTGAGCGACGGCTTGCAGGGGGCTCCGTTCCAGATATGCTGTGAGCTGAAGTTTGACGGCCTGAGCATCAGTCTGCACTATGAGAAGGGCAAACTGGTAAGGGCGGTGACGCGTGGCGACGGTACGCAGGGCGATGATGTGACGCAGAATGTGCGTACCATACGCACCATTCCGCTGCAGCTGCCTGAGGGTGGCGGATACCCGGAGGAGTTTGAGATCCGCGGTGAGGTGCTGATGCCTTGGACGAGCTTTGAAAGGCTGAACGAGCAGCGTGCGCAGCGTGAGGAGCAGTTGTTTGCGAACCCCAGGAATGCGGCTTCGGGTACGCTGAAGAGCAAGAACTCCAGCACGGTGGCGGAACGCGGCCTGGATGCCTACCTATATTATTTATTAGGTGAAAACATTCCTGGTGACGGACATTACCAGAATATGGAGGCGGCCCGGAAATGGGGCTTCCAGGTGAGCGATGCTATGAAGCTGGCTGACAGCCTGCAGGATATATATGACTACATTGAGTACTGGGATACGGAGCGTAAGAATCTGCCGGTGGCTACGGACGGTATTGTGCTGAAGGTGAACTCGCTGGCGCAACAGCGCAGCCTGGGCATGACGGCTAAGAGTCCCCGATGGGCGATTGCATACAAGTTTCAGGCGGAGCAGGCCGAGACGGTTCTGAGGCAGGTGGTATTCCAGGTGGGCCGTACGGGTGCCATAACGCCGGTTGCGAACATGGACCCTGTTCAGCTGTCGGGTACGCAGGTTCGCAGAGCTACCTTGCATAATGCGGATGTGATGGCGCAACTGGACTTGCATGTGGGTGACCATATCCTGGTGGAGAAGGGCGGCGAGATTATTCCCAAGGTGGTGGGGAAGGCTTGCCCTACGGAACCGGGCAGCCTGAAAATCAACTTCCCTACCCTGTGTCCTGCCTGCGGGTCGAAGCTGATACGCTATGAGGGGGAGGCGGCTCATTACTGTCCGAACGAGACGGGATGTCCGCCGCTGATTCTAGGTAAGATTGAGCATTTTATATCGCGCAAGGCTATGAATATCATGTCACTGGGCCCTGAGATTGCGGAGTCTTACTTCAGGCAGGGGCTGATTCATGATGCGGCCGACCTTTATACCCTGCGGGCTGACCAGCTGCTGAATGCCGACGGAAGCAATAAGGTAAGCGTGAACAATATCCTTTCCAGCATTGAGGAGAGTAAGAAGGTGCCGTTTGAGCGGGTGCTCTTTGCCATAGGAATCCGCTTTGTGGGTGAGATTGCGGCCAAGAGTCTGGCACGCTACTTCGGGAGTATGGAAAGACTGTCAAGCGCTACTTGCGAGGAACTGACGCAAGTTAATGGTATTGGGGATGTTATAGCAGGCAGCGTAGTTGGTTTCTTCGCGGATGAGAGGAACCGTAGCTTCGTGCGGAAACTGTCGGATTACGGCTTGCAGATGCAGATTTCGCAGGAGCAGCAGGAGGCTAAGTCGGACCGCCTGAAGGAGAAGAGTGTTGTTATCAGCGGTGTGTTTGCCCGCCACAGCAGGGACGAGTATAAGGCTATGATAGAGAAACACGGCGGCAAGAATGTGGGAAGTATCAGCAGTAAGACTTCCTTTATCCTTGCCGGCGAGAATATGGGGCCCTCAAAACTGGAGAAAGCGCAGAAACTGGGCATTCAGATTATGAATGAGGAGGACTTCCTGCAGCTGGTGGGGGAAAACTAATTATAGCCCTTTGGGCTAACGGGAACGGGAACGGTTCATGGTTCATGGTTCATGGTTCGCTAACCACTAACCGCTAACCACTAACCGCTAACCACTAACCGCTAACCGCTAACCGATTACAGCAGGCTGTTCATCCGTGCCAGGTACTTGCCGATGATATCAAACTCGATGTTCACTACGGAGCCGGGCTTGATATTATGGAAGTTGGTGTTGTCAAAGGTATAGGGGATGATGCATACCTGGAAGGTGTCCTCGGTAGGACGGCATACGGTCAGGCTGACGCCATTGACGGTAACGCTGCCCTTATCGACGGTGAAATAGCCGTGACGTACCATCTCGCGACTGCTCTCATAACGGAAGGTGTACTGGTGGCTGCCGTCCTGATCCTCGACATTGATACAGGTGGCTGTCTGGTCAACATGGCCCTGTACGATATGGCCGTCCAGGCGGCCGTTCATCTGCATACTGCGTTCCACATTCACCTCGTCGCCTACCTGCAGCAGGCCCAGGTTGCTGCGCTCCAGGGTCTCGCGCATGGCGGTTACCACATAGGTGTTGTCCTGGATGCTGACCACGGTCAGGCATACGCCGTTATGTGCCACACTCTGGTCGATACTCAGCTCGGCTGTGAAGGGGCAGCTGAGGGTGAAATGTACATTGTCCCTGTCATGACGGATTGCTTCGACACGGGCCATGGATTCTATAATTCCTGAGAACATAGGCTATTCCTTTCTTTATTTTCGATTTTTCAGGGGCAAAGGTAGGGCAAAAAATCGACACTGGGCCTGTCTGACTTTGAAAAATATGCTAAATATAAGGTCAATTTGTTTTAAGAAGTGTAAAAAGGTGGGGCGATAATATGACGAAGACCACATTATTTTGTACCTTTGCACCTAAATTATATATAATTAATCAGATTATCCGCTTATAATGAACAAGACAATCAAGATTGCCTGTATGCTGATGGGATTGAGCATGGGCGCAAGCGCACAAGAGACTTGGGGCTTGCAGGACTGCATTGACTATGCCCTGAAGAACAATATACAGATTCAGAAGAACAGAATCAGTGAGGAGAAGGGCGAGGTGGCGCTGTGGAACCGTAAGGGTGCGCTGTTTCCCAGCCTCAGCTTCAGTACCAACCAGAATATGGGTTACAGGCCCTTTACACAGGTGATGTCGGTGGTTCAGGGTGACCAGGTGACCAGCACCAGTAACAATGTCACTTACCAGGGCAGCTACGGGCTGAATGCCAGTGTTACGCTGTGGAACGGGGGTATCAACCAGAAGAATATCAAGGAGCAGGCGCTGCAGAATGAGATTACTAAGCTGCAGACGGAGCAGAGCGAGCTGAACATTCAGGAGCAGATTGCGCAGCTGTACGTGCAGATTATGTACACGAAGGAGGCGCTGAAGGTGAATGAGCAGCTGCTGAAGACGGCCCAGACCCAGTATGACAGGGGGCTGGAGATGCAGAAGCAGGGACAGATGGCCAAGGCTGACGTGATTCAGCTGGAGGCGCAGCTGAGCAGTGCCAAGTATGATATTGCCAACAGCCAGGCTCAGCTGGAGAACTTCAAGCGTCAGCTGAAGTCGGTACTGGAGCTGGATATCAACAGCGACTTTGACATCAGGGGTGAGATACCTTCGGATGAGAAGGTGCTGGCGGTGATTCCGAGCAAGCTGGAGGCTTACAACCAGGCTTTGACCAGCCGTCCTGAAATCAGGGGGGCGGAGCTGGGCATTGAGTCGGCCAATATGCAGCTGGACATTGCCAAACGCGCCCACTACCCTACTATCCGTGCCAATGCGAGTCTGGGAAGCAACCACACATCGGGCAGCCAGAACAACTGGGGCAATCAGATGAAGAATAACCTGAGCATGAATGCGGGTGTTACGGTAAGTGTGCCTATCTTTGACAACAGGCAGATTGCCACTAACATCAGGAACGCGAAACTGAACCAGGTTAACTCTCAGCTGGATCTGGAGGACAAGAAGAAAGCGCTGTCGAACACCATTGAGCAGTACTGGATCAATGCGAACAGCAACCAGCAGAGCTATCTGGCCGCCAAAACCCGCGTGAAAAGCCAGGAGGCGAGCTACGAGTTGCTGAACGAGCAGTTCCTGAACGGACTGAAGAATACGGTGGATGTGCTGCAGGGGCGTGACAATGTGATTAACGCGGAGCAGAGTATGCTGCAGAGCAAATACACGACGCTGCTGAATATGCAGTTGCTGAAGTTCTATACCGGCGAGAAGATTGACCTATAACATAACCGAAATAAATCATAACACAGAATATTAAGATGAGAAGAAAGGAATTCATCCAGACAGCAGCAGTCCTTACGGCAGTTATCCTCGGAATGAGCAGTTGTAAGAAGGCACCGGGTTTCACCTATAATGAGGTGGAGGTGGTGAAGCAGGACATCGTAACCAGTGTTACAGCTACAGGTACCATTGAGCCTGTGACCAGTGTGGATGTGGGTACTCAGGTGAGCGGTATAGTAAGCAAGCTGTACGTTGACTATAACAGTACGGTCAAGGCCGGACAGGTGATTGCCGAGCTGGACCGTACCAATCTGATGAGTGACCTGAGCAGCGCCAAGGCTAACCTGACGAGTGCGGAGAGCACGCTGGCTTACCAGAAGGCGAACCATGAGCGGTTCAAGAACCTGTACGAGAAGGGGCTGATCAGCGCTAATGATTATGAGCAGGCCCGCCTGTCATTCGTTCAGGCGCAGCAGCAGGTGAATACGCAGCGTAACAATGTGAAGCGTGCCGAGACGAATCTGGGATATGCTACTATCACCAGCCCCATAGACGGCGTGGTGCTGAGCAAGGAGGTGGAGGAAGGACAGACGGTTGCCAGTAGCTTCAATACGCCTACCCTGTTCAAGATTGCCAGGGACCTGACGGATATGCGTGTGATTGCCAAGGTGGACGAGGCTGACATAGGCGAGGTGAAGGAGGGACAGCGTGTGATGTTCACGGTGGACGCCTTCCCTAACGATTCGTTTACGGGTACGGTTACCCAGGTGCGCCAGCAGGCTACAACGGAGAGTAATGTGGTTACCTACGAGGTGGTGATAGGTGCGCCCAACGAGGATCTGAAGCTGAAGCCGGGCCTGACTGCCAACGTGACTATCTATACGATGGAATGCAAGGATGTGCTGGCTATCCCCAGCAAGGCGCTGCACTTTAAGCCGAGCGAGGCGATGCTGAATGACGGGGAGACGATTACGGACTGTGAGGCGCAGAAGAAGGTGTGGACCAAGGAAGGTCCCAACATCAAGGCGCTGGCAGTGGAGACAGGTATCACCAACGGTATGCTTACCGAGGTGGTAAGCGGAGTGAAGGCCGGCACTAAGATTATTACGGATGTGGAGGCCATGATGCCTGGCGTGGACGAGGCCGAGGGGCAGCAGAACAGCAATCCCTTCATGCCGCGCCCCAGAAACAGGAACCGCAACCAGCAACAGAAGAAGTAATCCGTCACCAAAAAATAGAACTTTCATAAGATGAGCGACAAGAAGGTTGTTATCGAACTGCAGAACGTTAAGCGCGATTTTATTGTGGGAAGCGAGACGGTGCATGCGCTGAAGGGGGTTTCCTTTAAGATATATGAGGGTGAGTTCGTGACCATTATGGGAACGTCGGGCTCGGGCAAGAGTACCTTGCTGAATCAGCTGGGTTGCCTGGATACTCCTACAAGCGGTGAGTACATCCTGGACGGTACGCCCGTCCGCAAGATGAAAAGGAGTGAGCGCGCTATTCTGCGCAACAGGAAGATTGGTTTTATCTTCCAGAACTACAATCTGCTGGCCCGTACAACGGCGGTGGAGAACGTGGAGCTTCCGCTGATGTACAATAATTCCTATACCGCGAAGATGCGCAGGGAGGCCGCCGTGAAGGCGTTGCAGGCCGTGGGGCTGGGCAACCGTCTGGAGCATAAGAGCAATCAGATGTCGGGCGGACAGATGCAGCGTGTGGCGATTGCACGTGCGCTGGTGAACAATCCGGCGGTTATCCTGGCTGACGAGGCTACGGGTAACCTGGATACCAGAACCAGTTACGAGATTCTGGTGCTGTTCCAGGAACTGCACAGGCAGGGAAGGACAATCATCTTTGTGACCCACAATCCTGAGATTGCGCAGTATAGCAGCCGTAACATTATCCTGAGGGACGGTCATATCTGCGAGGATGTGGTGAACAATAATATAATGAGTGCCGCGGAGATGCTGGCGACGCTGCCTAAACCGGAGGACTGATAACATTTTGAAGAAGAAAACGTAGTATAGATATATGAATCTGACGAACCTGATTAAGGTGGCCGTTACGGCTATCATGAGCAATAAATGGAGGACCTTCCTGTCAACATTGGGTATCATCATCGGTGTGGCTGCCGTTATTACCATGATGGCTATCGGACAGGGCTCCAAGGACAGTATCCGGGCTGACCTGCAGAAGTGGGGTACCAATCTGCTTACGGTAAGGCCCGGCGGTGAGATGCGAGGCGGTGTCAGGCTGGATCCTTCGGCTATGCAGACGCTGAAGCAGGCTGACTATGAGGCGATACGTGACGGTGCCAGTCTGATTACGCATATCAGTCCGGAGGTTACATCCGGCGGACAGGTTATCTATGGTGCCAAGAATACGAACTCTACTATCTACGGCGAGAGTCCGGACTATATGATTATCAAGCTGTGGGACATTGAGTCCGGACAGTGCTTTACGGAGGAGGATGTCAGGAAGAACGCTAAGGTATGTGTGGTGGGTAAGACAGTGGTGCAGGAGCTCTTCGGTGACAAGAATGCGAATTGTGTGGGTAAGGTTATCAGGTTCAAGAGTATCCCCTTCCGCATCATCGGGGTTCTGAAGGGCAAGGGTTACAACAACTGGGGTATGGACCAGGATAATGTGATTATCGCGCCTTATACTACAGTGATGAAGCGCCTGGCTGCTCAGACGCACTTCAACAGCCTGAACCTGAGTGTGATGACTGAGGATCTGAGCAATGATGCCATTGAACAGGTTTCGAAGATTCTGAGGATTAACCATAAGATCAAGGAGGGAGATGAGGATGACTTCAATATCCGCAGCCAGCAGGAGATGATGGAGACGATGTCAAGCACCATGGGGACTTTGCAGACGGTTCTGGTGGTGGCGGCGGCCTTCTCACTTCTGGTTGCCGGTATCGGTATTATGAATATTATGCTGGTGAGCGTGACGGAACGTACCAGGGAAATAGGCCTGCGCATGAGTGTGGGTGCCCGCGGCAGGGATATCAGCCGTCAGTTCCTGATTGAGAGTGTGATGATTAGCCTGAGCGGAGGTCTGCTGGGTGTGGGACTGGGATATCTGTTCACATGGATAGCCCAATCCATTGGTTTCCCGGCGACGGTGCCGCTATGGAGTGTGATTGTCAGCTTCGGGGTCTGTGCGGCCATCGGTCTGGTTTTCGGTCTGATTCCGGCACGTAAGGCTGCCCGTCTGGATCCGATAGAGGCGCTGAGATACGAATAGGTATATAGTAGGAAAAGAACGTATGGAAGAGAATACTCAGCAGCCTCAGGAGGGGTTCTTCTTTGTCAAGAGTGAACACAGGCTGGTTAAGATTGAGCTTAGCAAACTGTTGTATGTGGAGTGTGTGAAGGATTATCTGAAGCTGCACCTTCAGGATCAGCGTCCGGTTATGACGCTGATGACGATGAAGACGATTGCGGAACGCTTGCCTGAGCCGCAGTTCATGCGCATTCACCGTACCTACATTGTTCAGACGGGCAAGATTGACTATGTGAACAAGGGGTCGGTTAGTATTGCGGGCAATAACCTGCCTATCAGTGCCGGATGCCGCAATGATTTCTTCGCATACATAGACAAACTGACATTATTATAAACAATCCCAAATAAAGATTGACTGACATGAAAAAGTTATTTTTAGCTCTTATGCTGATGCTGCCCTTGATGGCTGTAGCAAAAGGTCCTGTGGATACAAAGTATCTGAGGGGCGCCGTACCTGAGGAGAATGGTGTTATCGTTTTCCGTAAGTCGTTCAGTGTTCCCGGTATGTCTAAGGAGAAGATTTACTCTACTCTGAACTTTTTTATCCAGAATGTGGTGCTGGAACCTGCCATTCATGAGCATCGTACCCGTATCGTCAGTGACGGTAAGGAAGATGGCATTATTGTGGCTAAGGTGGAGGAGTATATGACTTTCAGCCATGTGTTCCTGAATCTGGACCGTACGCGTTTTATCTATCAGCTCCGGGCCTCTGTGGAGGGGGAGAAGGTGATGCTGGCAATCTCGCAGATCAGCTATTATTACAATGAGGACGAGCAGGGGCTTCACGGTGAGACTTACAAGGGCGAGGAGTGGATTACCGATGCCGCGGCTGTGAATAAGAAGGGAACGAAACTGTATCCTCATTGCGGTAAGTTCCGCAAAAAGACAATTGACCGTGTGGAGGAAATCTTTGAGGACTGTATGGATGTCTTTGAGGATGCTGCGACGGCTCCTGCCGAGGAGACTCCTGGCAAGAAGGTACGCAAGGGCATTGTTGAGGACTAAAACAGGATTATAATGAGCAAGACTGAGGAACTTACCCTGGAAGAACAGGTTGAGCGTATCCGCCGTAAACGTCAGGGCAGGGCTGACTATGTGCGTGTCAGACTGATACTGAACACGGTCTTTCTGATACTGGCTGTCATAGGCCTGGCGGTGTATTTCCTGGATGATACACATCATTTATTTGCCCTGGCGATTATCGGCATCGGTATGTTGCTGAAGATTGTGGAATTCTTTATCCGTTTTGTATTATAGAGGAAGATGAGGCATAATCTGTTCTTAGCTATAGTTTTACTGTTCGCCGGTTTTCAGGCGTCGGCTCAATACACCAGGCCGAAGAGTATCAGCGACCGGACTTCGAGAGACAGCCGTCTGGGGTTAGAAGGTGAGTACTCTGAACAGGGTGACTATTACGATGATGCGGGGAACCGTACTACATGGGGACGTGACAGTACGAAGCATAAGAAGCAGAAACCGATCCCGACGGGTATGTTCCAGTGGGTGCTGGAGCCGCGTCTGGGTACCGTAATAGAGGCTGAGAACAATGATACAGTTGTCCACAACTTCCAGAACTTCAACAATACGGACGGCTATACCGGTGAGTATAGTCTTCTGGGCAATACGGGCACTCCCAGATACAACCGTATCTATATGAACCGTATTGATGATTCGGGCGATTTCCTCTTCCTGCGACCGCTGAGCTATTTCCGCAGCGGCGGACTGCAGGAGTTCCGCTTTACCAATACGCTGAGCCCTATCACGAATCTGGCATATCATTCCGTGGGCAGCAAGATAAACGGTGAGGACCGCGTGAGGGCTTACTTTGCCACTAATATCAATAAGGATGCGGGCCTGGGCTTTAAGATTGACTATCTGTATGGCAGGGGCTATTTCGTAAACTCTGCTACTAGTTCGTTCGGCGCTACCCTCTACGGTTATTACCGGGGGGATCGTTACAACATTCATGCCTATGCGAACGTCAACCATCTGAAGATGTTCGAGAATGGCGGTATGGAGGATGACAAGTACATCCGTGAACCGGAGAAACAGAATCAGGACTATGCTACTACAGATATACCTGTGATGCTGTCGGATACGTGGAACCGTAACCATGAGAGGAATTTCTATCTTACGCATAAATTCAATCTCGGATTCTACCGGGAACTGGAGGTGCCGGATTCGCTGAAGCCGAAGGCTCCCTCTGCCAGTGAGCTGCTTTCTGACTTGCCTGACAGCACTCAAATGAAACTCAAGACGGATACGCTGGCACGCCGGCTAGCCCTCGACTCTCTGACTGCAAGATGGCAGGCACAGCAGATTCCGCCCAAGGAATTCATACCGGTCAGCAGCATTATCCATACGTTTGATTTCCGCGATCTGGCTCATACTTATATTGCCAAGTCATCCAGCGGAAAATATTTCACTGACAACTTCTATGGTGAGCTGAATAATGTGTATGACATGACGGGGGCGATGAGCATACGCAACACTTTCGGTCTGGCCATGCGGGAAGGGTTCAACAAATGGGCGGCGATGGGCATTACCCTGTTTGCCACTCATAACATAAGAACTTATAAACTGCTGATGGATAACCCGCACGGGATGGAGATGCAGCGTTACAGCGAGAACGACCTCTCCATTGGCGGTGAACTGGCACGCACACAGGGAAAACTGCTTCATTTCAATGTAAACGGCGAGTTCTTTCTCACGGGGCAGAAGGTTGGCGACCTGAAGATTGACGGAAGCACTAACTGGGAATTCCGCCTGGGTAAGCGGGACAGTCTGCTCTTTGATATCAAGGCGATGATTAAGAACGAGAAGCCGGACTTCTTCTTCCGCCATTACCATTCACAGCATGCCTGGTGGGATAATGATGACTTGGCCCGTCAGGTCAGAATGCGTTTTGAGGGAATACTGCGTCTGAAGCACTTCGGTACCAAGCTGAAGTTCGGATTCGAGAATGTCACTAATTACACTTACTTCGGCATGCAGAATACGGTGCTGAATCCTAACCTTCCCCAGCTGCCTACTAACCTGTCACATGCGGTTGCCGTAAAACAGTATGACGGCAGCATACAGGTATTAGGAGCATCTGTGGCTCAGGAGATGAAATTAGGATTGCTGCATTGGGAGAACGAACTGGCTTTCCAGACTTCGACGAACCAGGATGTACTGCCGCTTCCGGCTGTTAACGTTTACTCTAATCTGTATCTGCTCTTCCGAATTGCCAAACTGCTGCGCATACAGATTGGCGCTGACATGCGTTACTTCACCAAATACTACGGGCTTGACTATTCACCCAGCGTGCAGCAGTTTGCCGTACAGGATGCAAATCTGGAACGGCAGAAAATGGGAGGACAGCCTATTGTGAATATTTACCTGAATGCGCATCTCAAGCATTTCCGCTTCTACTTCATGACTCAGCATGTGACGGGCGGAACCAATGCGTTCTATGCTCCTTACTATGGTATGAATCCCTTAACGGTCTGCTTCGGCCTGAGCTGGAACTTCATTAACTAAGCTGCCCCACATCAGACATCGGCTGAAGCTGAAGACTAAAGATACTGTCAGTATGACCACATACATGATCCAGACAGCAAGGAGAAAATACAGGGGGAAAAGAAGGGGTAAATTCCAACCGTCACCCATCTTCCATCCCATATAGCCCTGCATTCCTGCGGCAAGGAGTACCTGAAAGGGAATAGTACCTAGGGCAGCAATTAAACCGCCCAGCAATTCATATAGGAATGAGAATGCAAAAAGTTTGCCATAGTTGCGGAATGCTATTCCATAACCGCTACTGAAACATTCAACTATGGGAAGATTGGAGAAACTGATCTGCATTTCCACAACATTAAGGGGGATGAACAGAAAAAATGCTGATAATAACACGATAATTCCCCACCAATAACTGATACCATAGAATACCGACATCGCAAATAGGCTAAATCCCGCTATTACAAAGCATAGCATGGAAATGTCAATCAGTACAGATATGGCACTGCGATTAGCGCATTGGCCTATCTCGCTTCTCATAGACTTTACAGTCATGCGGGGAAGATACCCCAGTTCTGTCCATTTTCGTAAGACAGCGTCATTCTGAGCTGCAAAAAGGAACACAAACGGCAAGGGGAAAACTGCCGTAAGCAAGAGTCCGGGCCAGATATAGCGAAATAACAGACCCAAATGCCTGAATCCATACGAACAACCGTTTACCAGACAACTTATATAAGAACGTTCCTTCTTAACCTGAAATAGATTTTCTCCTGTAGTTTCCATAAATTAATCAGCTTTCGAAGTGCAAAGATACAGAGAAAAAGTGTATCTTTGCATTCGCAATAAGAAAATTTAACAGGCAGATGGCAATATATAAGGAAATAAGATGGGGATTCATTGGTTGCGGTGAGGTTACAGAGAAAAAAAGCGGCCCGGCCTTCGGTCTTATACCGGGTTCGTCTGTCCAGGCCGTAATGAGCAGGAACAAGGAAAAAGCACAGTCCTACGCCCTGCGGCATGGCATACCACGCTGGTATAATGACGCACAGCAGCTTATCAATGACCCCGATGTGAATGCCATTTATATTGCCACCCCGCCTTCGTCCCATGCCACATACGCCATTATGGCAATGAAAAGCGGCAAACCGGTTTACGTGGAGAAACCTCTGGCAAGCAGTTACTATGACTGCCAGCGCATCAACCATGCCAGCGAGAAGACACACGTCCCCTGCTTTGTGGCGTATTACCGCCGTTACCTGCCTTATTTTCTCAAGGTAAAGGAACTGCTGAAGAACGGCGCCATCGGAAATGTCATCAGCGTACAGATCAGGTTTGCCTGTCCGCCGCGTGATCTGGACTACAACTCCACCTCTTTGCCCTGGCGTGTTCAGCGCGATATTGCAGGAGGCGGCTATTTCTATGACCTGGCTCCGCATCAGATAGACCTGCTGCAGGAACTCTTCGGCCCTATCGTACATGCCAACGGATTCAGCAGTAACCGGGGCGGGCTGTACGAGACGGAGGATACGGTCAGCGCTGCCTTCCAGTTTGCCGACGGACTGACAGGAAGCGGTTCCTGGTGCTTCGTATCACATGAGAGCGCCCGCACAGACCGCATAGAACTGATTGGCGACAAGGGACAGCTCTGCTTCTCAGTCTTCACCTATGAACCTATTGCCCTTCAAAATAGCGAAGGCAGACAGGAAATCAATGTGCCTAATCCCGAACATGTACAGCTACCGCTGATAAAAAATATTGTAGAGCACCTGCAGAAGGGAGACATCTGCACAGCAGACAGCATCAGCGCTACAGGTGTAAACTGGGTAATGGACCGTATATTAGGAAAGTTGTGATGAAGGAGCAAGGTATCAGGCACGTCTTCCTGGATTTTGACGACACACTATATGATACACACGGCAATGCCTGCCTGGCACTTACCGAGTTATATGAACATTTTCATTTAGAGCAGTACTTTGAAAATGAAGAGGCTTTCACGGTTCCATATTGGAAAACCAACCTACAGCTATGGGAACAGTATGCGAAGGACGAGATAACCCGTGACTATCTCATTATTGAACGTTTCCGAAGGCCACTTTCAGAAGGAAAAAGCATGAACCCTACTGTGGAATACTGCCTGGAGGTCAGTGACTATTTCCTTTCACGCTGCGCTATTAAACCCGGAGTAATAGAGGGGGCACATCAGTTACTGGACTACCTGAAAGAACAGGGATATATACTCAGTATATGCAGCAACGGATTTCATGAGGTACAATACAGCAAACTTCGAGCCAGTAAATGTCTTTCCTATTTCCGACACATTATCCTCTCAGAAGACGCCGGTGCCAACAAACCCAGTCCCCTCTTTTTTCAGTATGCTTTCCAACTGACAGGAGCTAAACCGGAAGAGACAATAATGGTGGGTGATAACTTTACAACAGACATTACAGGAGCTCATGATGCAGGTCTGCGTACTATTTTCTTCAATCGCGCGCCCCAGGATTTTACCCCACCATCAGGAATAGCAGACCATCAGGTAACCAGCTTAAAAGAGATAATCCGCATTTTATAGAAAAAGGAATAAACCGGGCAGTCAGGCAATTCCAGATTATCCGGCTTTTACGGAGATTCCGGAAACACCAGATAATCCGGATAATCCGGATAATCCAGCACATCCGGTTGTTTCCGAAGATTCCGGAACCTCCGGAGAACCCGGAACTTCCGGAGGATCCGGTACTTCCGGCACCTCCGGGCGAACCGCCTAAAAACAGAAAACCCTTTGGTCTTTTGGACCAAAGGGTTTCTTCTCTAAAAAACGGCGGCTACCTACTCTCCCACGGGTGTGCAGTACCATCGGCGCGGGCGGGCTTAACTTCTCT
>CACYMI010000037.1 GCA_902775385.1 uncultured Bacteroidales bacterium | reverse complement strand
ACAGGTACGTTTCAGGCAACGGAGGATGTTCCCGCCTTCGGTGTGATAGACATACAGGACCCTAACCATACATCCATTCATTCTGTAGATGCAGAAAAGACTGCTGGCAATAGCTACGACCTCTCTGGTCGTCGTGCCACCCCCACCACCAAAGGCGTTGTAATCAACAACGGAAAGAAAGCCCTCTTCTAAAAACTCTATGTAGATTCCTAAGATCGTTCTTGAGGGCTGTTGCTTATTTTAGATGTGCTAAAGATCTGTGTTTATGAGTGAATCGATGCTGCTGGCACTACCATTACGAACGACTTCCTTTAATTTTAGGGCGAACATCTCGAACTTGGTCTTTTCACCAATAGTAGTAGACTTAGCTCGCTTGCCATTGATGAAGTATTCATAATTTGTTCCATCCATCATTATTATACGTCGTTCAGCCTCTTTCTCTTTGGCTGTGTCAATGGCTTGTGCCCAAATGCTTCGAAGTTTTGCTGCTTGGTCAGCACTAATAGCCATTGTGTATGTCTTTACTGCAGGAGCCTCGTAGTTCTTTGGATGCTTTCGTTGTACAAATCTATCCCCTTTACTCTTATACCAAGCCTTATAGGTTCTTTGATGGATGTTCTCCTCTGCTTCCCGATACGTAAGTTCATGGGTTAGGGAATCATAAGTCAGCGTCCACTCGGGTGAGAACGATGGTATGCCTTTCATGCCGAATGCTGCTCCTTCTGGTATCAGCAGTCGCTCTACTTCATGATAAAAGAATAAACTTTGTGGATACTTGTTCCTCCAGGCTTCGGATGCACTATCCATACGAATCAGACCATTCTGTGCCTGCCCTGCCAAAGCGAAGCTGGCAAGCAATGCGGAAATAAAAAGTTTTCTCATCTTAGTGTTGTTTTTTAAGTGTATATATCTAATAGCGCTACAAATATATAAAACATTTTCTTATACTATATTCTCCTTTTGCAAAAATAAATAAAAGAAAAGCGGATAATGCTGAATTTTCAACACTACCCGCTAATATCTTTTATCTTTTTTATTTGTTGAAGTTATTTCTCTGCCAGCTTTTTGCACCACTTACCGCCCATCATGCAGTAAATGCCAAGAATCACGAAGGGAACGCTGAGCAACTGGCCCATATTGAAGAGCATGCCGTTCTCGAAGGCTTCCTGATTCTCCTTGGTATATTCAATGAAGATACGGCTGGTGAAGATAAGGAAGAGGCACAGGCCGAAGTAGAAGCCCGAACCTACCTGCGGGAAACGGTTGTCTGCCGAGGGTTTCACAGACTTTCTGTATATCCACCACCCTATGAAGAAGAAGCAGGCATAACAGATAGCCTCGTACAATTGTCCCGGGTGACGGGGAAGCATATCCACGCGCTCGAAGATGAAGGCCCAGGGTACATCTGTAGGACGGCCGATAATCTCTGAGTTCATCAGATTGCCCATACGTATGGCACAGGCGCAGATGGGCGTTACGATGGCTACATTATCCAATACGTGCATGATGTTGAGCTTCATATTGCGGGCATAGAGCCAGAGGGCCAGCATCAGACCTAAGGTGCCTCCGTGACTGGCAAGCCCCTCGTAGCCGGTAAACTTCCAGCTTCCGTCAGCCAACTGCCTGAAAGGCAGCACCATTTCTATGGGGTGAGTGAGGAAATACCCGGGTTCATAGAACAGGCAATGCCCCAGTCGGGCGCCGATGAGGATGCCCAGGAAGCAGTACATGAACATCGGTTCGAACTGCTCCTCGGAAATCTTCTGCTGTCTGTACAGACGGTGCATCAGCAGATATACGCTCAGCAGTCCTATACACCAGCATAGCGAGTACCAGCGGATGGCGAAAAAGCCAAGGTCCAACGCTACCACATCAGGATTCCAATTGATATACAATGCAGAAATCATAATTCAGAATTCTCAGTTATACTCCTCCCCTCGGGGAGGACGGGAGGGGGTTACACATTAAAGCGGAAATGCATGATATCTCCGTCCTGAACGACGTATTCCTTGCCTTCCACACCCATCTTGCCGGCTTCGCGGACAGCGGCTTCCGAGCCGTACTTGATATAGTCCTCGTACTTGATAACCTCGGCACGGATAAAGCCCTTCTCGAAGTCGGTATGGATAACGCCGGCGCATTGGGGAGCCTTCCATCCCTTGCGGAAAGTCCAGGCTTTCACCTCCATCTCTCCGGCGGTGATGAATGTCTGCAGGGTAAGCAGGTGATAGATAGCCTTTATAAGGCGGTTGCAGCCGCTCTCAGAGAGTCCCATGTCCTCCAGGAACATCTGCTTCTCCTCATAGGATTCAAGCTCTGCAATGTCGGCTTCTGTCTGAGCGCTGATTATCAGCATCTCGGCATCCTCGCCCTCGATGGCTTTCTTTACGGCTTCTGTGTAGTTGTTTCCTGTGGAGGCGCTGGCATCGTCAACGTTGCATACGTACAGCACGGGCTTGGTGGTCAGCAGGAACAGGCTCTTGGCGGCAGCATTCTCGTCTTCTGTCTCGAAGGTTACGGTACGGGCGCTCTTGCCTTGCAGCAAAGCCTCGTGATAGGCCTCCAGCACCTGTAATTCTATCTTGGCCTGCTTGTCGCCCCCTACCCTTGCGGCTTTCTCGACCTTCTTGATTCGAGCTTCTACAGTTTCCAAATCCTTCAACTGTAACTCGGTATCTATGATTTCCTTGTCACGAACAGGATTTACGGATCCGTCAACGTGTACAATGTTGCCGTTGTCGAAGCAGCGCAGGACGTGAATGATAGCATCACACTCGCGGATGTTGGCCAGGAACTGGTTGCCCAGGCCTTCGCCTTTGCTGGCTCCCTTGACAAGTCCGGCTATATCCACAATGTCGCAGACAGCGGGGACGATACGTCCGGGATGAACCAGCTCGGCCAGTTTGGTGAGTCTTTCATCGGGCACGCTGACCTGTCCCAGCTGGGCATCTATTGTACAAAAGGGGAAGTTGGCTGCCTGAGCCTTAGCGCTGCTCAGACAGTTGAAAAGTGTTGATTTGCCTACGTTGGGCAATCCTACTATACCTGCTTTCATCTTATTCAAAATCTTAAATTGGGTGCAAAATTACCGCTTTAATTTTACATAACCAAATTTTCGGTGTCTCTTTCCCCCTATGGGGGAATTGGCGAGGGTTCCTTAATGTGCCTCCAGCCAGTTGCTCCCCCACCCTGTGTCAGCTATAAGCGGCACTCGCATCTGACAGGCTGCCTGCATCTCCTCTACCACAATCTTCTGCAGACGCTCTTTCTCCTCGGGCAGGACGGTGAAGCAAAGTTCGTCGTGTACCTGTAGTATCATCTTGGAGCGGAGGCCTTCTTCCCTCATGCGCTGGTAAACGCGGATCATGGCTATCTTGATGATGTCGGCCGCGCTTCCCTGAATGGGTGAGTTGATGGCATTACGCTCTGCGTTTCCTCGCACATTGGCATTGTTGGAGTTGATATCTGGCAGGTAGCAGCGTCTCTTGAAGATGGTTTCAGTATAACCTTTCTCACGAGCCATTTCGATACTCTTCTCCATATATTCCTTAACACCGGGATAGGTCAGGAAGTAGCCGTCAATCAGCTCTTTAGCTTCTGTTCTGGAAACATCCATACGTTCAGCCAAGCCGAAGGCAGAAATGCCGTAGATGATGCCGAAGTTTGCGGTCTTAGCCTTGCGACGCTCATCGCTGGAGACTTCCTCTAGCGTCTTATGGAAAATCTTTGCCGCTGTGGCTGCATGGATGTCCTGTCCGGCATTAAAGGCCTCTATCAGATTCCCGTCGCCGCTCAGGTGGGCCATAATACGCAGTTCTATCTGGCTATAGTCGGCACAGAAGAACTCCTGCCCTGTCTCGGGTATGAAGGCTTTTCTGACTTCCTTTCCCTGCTCGTCCCTGACAGGAATATTCTGCAGGTTGGGATTCGAGGAAGAGAGCCGGCCCGTTGTGGTGACCGTCTGGTTGAACGAGGTGTGGATGTGTCCCGTATCAGGATTTATCAGAAGGGGCAGAGCATCAATATAGGTGTTGAGCAGTTTCTTCAATCCTCTGTATTCCAGAATCTTGCCAACAATCGGACTCTTGCTCTTCAGGCTCACCAGAATTTCCTCCGTTGTGGCATATTGACCCGTCTTTGTCTTCTTGGGCTTATTGGTTATCTTCATCTGGTCAAAGAGTACCTCGCCAACTTGCTTGGGACTGGAGATATTGAAACGTACGCCAGAGAGTTTATAGATTTCCTCTTCGATACGTTGCATCTCCTCGGAATATAGGATAGACGTCTCCTTCAGTCCCTTTGTATCAATGCAAACTCCGTTTCTCTCCATATAGGCCAGAACGGGCATCAGCGGCATCTCAATTTGCCAGAAGAGGTCTTCCAAGCCCTCTTTCTCCAACTCCGGAGCGAATAAGTTCTTCAGTCTCAGTGTGATATCTGCATCCTCGCAGGCATAGGCACAGACTTCCCCGGGATTCAGGTCAGCCATAGACTTCTGCTTCTTGCCTGTTCCGATCAGCTCATCGATATGGATGGTCTGATAGTGCAGGTAGGCTTCTGCCAGATAATCCATTCCGTGTCGCATCTCGGGGTGGAGCAGGTAGTGGGCAATCATGGTGTCGAACATCGGTCCCTGCAGTTCTATGCCATGATTCTGCAGAACCTGCAGGTCGTACTTCAGGTTCTGTCCTACCTTTATTATATTGGGGTTCTCATAGACAGGGCGGAAGCGTTCTATGGCCTCTTGGTTTCCGAATACGGGAACATACCAGGCCTTGCCTTCCTGAATACTGAAGCTAAGGCCTACCAGACGAGCCTGAATGGGGTCCGTGCTGGTGGTTTCGGTATCCAGGCAGATCTCTTTTGCTCCTTGCAGAATAGCAACAAGGGTATCAATCTTGTCTGGCGTGTCAACTAATTGATAATCAGCGGTTTCTCCGTTGTAGCGAAGCATACCGTTGTCGATGGCCGTTTCTTCTGTACCTTCTGCTGCTTCACCTTCGTCTCCGAATCCGCTGAAGAGGTCACCCTGAATGGCTCCGCCTTTCTTCTCGGGCTTTGAAACGGGCGTTGGAGTGGGGGAGGTTATCTTCTTGCGCATGAGGGTACGGAACTCCAGTTCCTCGAATATTTTCTGCAGGGCTTCCTGATTAGGTTCCTCCACCTTCAGCAGGTCCATATCCAGCTGTATGGGAACATCCGTCTTGATGGTAGCCAGCCATTTGCTGGTCTTTATCTGCTCTATGTTGTTTTCTACCTTTTCCTTCAGGGCCCCCTTCAACTTGTCTGTATTCTCTATCAGATTCTCTATGCTTCCAAAGTCCTGAACCAACTTGGATGCCGTCTTCTCGCCTACACCCGGGCAGCCCGGGATATTGTCCACAGCATCACCCATAAGTCCTAAGATATCAATTACTTGGGTAGGGGAGGAGATACCCCATTTCTGGCTCACTTCGGCAGGACCCAGAATCTCCTCGGCGCTCTTTCCTACGGCAGGGCGGTACATCTTCACATGGTCTGTTACCAGTTGTCCGTAATCCTTGTCGGGGGTCATCATGTAGGTCTCTATACCCAGTTTGTCTGCCTGGTGGGCAAGGGTTCCTATCACATCGTCTGCCTCGTAGCCGGGTTCCTCCAGAACGGGAATGTTATAGGCTGCCAGCAACCTTTTTATAATAGGTACGGCAAAGCGGATGGCTTCGGGTGTCTCCTCGCGCTGTGCCTTATATTCAGGATAGGCTTCATGCCGGAATGTTCCTCCTGCCGGATCAAAGGCTACTCCCAGGTGCGTGGGCTGTTCCTTCTGAATCACTTCCTCCAGCGTGTTGACAAAGCCCAGTATGGCAGATGTGTTTTCACCCTTGGAATTGATTCTCGGATTCTTCATAAAGGCATAATAGGCCCTGTAGATAAGGGCATAAGCGTCTAAAAGATAGAGTTTGGACATACAATATTGAATTTTATCCGGTAAAATTATGTAAAAAAAGTGAAATGGTCATCATTTTTATGTATTTTTGCAATCCAAAAGTGTATTAGATGAACTCATTAGAGGACTTACAGAAACCTGTCGCTGACATTTTGGAGCAATACAGAGAGCAGTTTGCCGCCACGCTTCAAAGTGAGAATGCTTTGCTTCAGCAAGCCTTGAATCACCTGCTTCAGAAGAAGGGCAAGCTGGTCAGGCCTACCTTGGTTTTTCTCTCTGCCAGTCTTTTCGGCGGGGTGAATCAGAAGGTATATGATGTGGCCTTGGCACTGGAACTGCTGCATACAGCCAGTTTGGTGCATGATGATGTGGTGGACGAGAGTGACAGACGTCGCGGCCAGGCTTCCGTAAATGCCCTGATGACGAATCAGATTGCCGTTCTGGTAGGGGACTTCATACTCAGCCGAGCCCTTCATCATGCAGCTCAGACGGGTGATGCTAAGGTGGTTGATGTGGTTGCCAATTTAGGTGAGACATTAGCCGACGGCGAATTGCTGCAGCTTGCCAATCTGGATGCAGATAAACTGGATGAAGCCTCTTACTACATGGTTGTCCGTAAGAAGACCTCCAGTCTTTTTGCCGTTGCCGCCCAGTTGGGCGCATTGGTTTCAGGAGCGTCTGAGGAGAATGCAGAGCGTATGCGTCGGTTTGGCCATCTGGTAGGCACATGTTTCCAACTCAAGGACGACATCTTTGACTACGATACGAAGACTGACGTAGGGAAGCCTGCCGGAAATGACATGAAGGAGGGAAAGCTTACCCTTCCTGTCATACATGTCATCAACAAGACCAAGAATGAGGATATGCTCGCTAAGGCGCTGAGAGTCAGACGCGGAGAAGCTAGTCAGCAGGACATAGACGAACTGGTTGATTTTACGGTAGAGCAGGGTGGAATAGAATATACCTACTGGGCCATGAACGAGTTCCGTATGATGGCAGACGGCTTAATAGACGAATGCAGGAATCCTGCCGTAGCAAAATCCCTGCATTCACTTGTCAGTTTCGTAGCTGAGCGTAAGTATTAATTGTTCTCCAGCATCTGGAAGAGCTTATCCAACTTAGGTGCCATAATAATCTCCGTACGGCGGTTTTTCGACTTTCCCTCTGCACTTTCGTTATCTGCAACCGGCTTGTACTCGCCCCTTCCGCAGGGCTGTATCTGCAGGGGATTGACCGCATAGGTCTCTGTCAGGATTCTTACCACACTTGTGGCACGTATAACACTTAGGTCCCAGTTGTCCTGATAGACGGCAGTCTTGATGGGCACGTTATCCGTGTGTCCCTCTATCATTACCTCTATCTCGGTCTGCTTGTTCAGCACCTCCGCCAGTTTCCCTAAGGCCTCCTTTCCTTGTTGGTTCACGACAGCCTTACCCGACTCAAAGAGCAGTTTGTCGCTCATCGCCACATAGACTTTCCCGCCTTCCTGTCTGACCGTCAGCTCATCGCTGCTGAATCCTTTCAGCGCATCCTTAACGCTATTCAGAAGGTTCTTCACTTTCTGGTTTTGCTCGCTGATGACATTCTGCAGTTCCACAATGGTTCGTTCGCGGTCAGAAAGTGAAGCTGTCAGTCTTTTGTTCTCATTCTGATTATTCGCCAGAAGCGTCTGGTAGTTTCTGATACTGCCTTTCAGTAGGGTAGTGTCCTTCAGCAGGTCAGCACATCTCTTGTCCAGCGCTGCATAGCTGTCCCGGCTCTGACCCAAAAGATCTGCCAGGCTGTCCCGGCTATAGAGCGCCGCCCATCTGCCGGCTTCTGCAATTTCATACTTTTTCTTGCTTACTATACATGATGATAGTAAAAAGCATCCCAAAGCGAGGGGTAAAATAGCGATTTTTCTCATTTCTTTCTAGATTAGCGATTTTCCTATACAGGAATTATTGTATTCAAGTTTTTGATAAACAATAAAATACGTCTCTATCTGGTGCTGCGAGAATCGTTTATTCTTTTCCTTACAGCCGTCTGCACGTGAATTTTGCAATGTAGAGTGGTCAAAATCAGAAGAATTTCACTTCCTCGCCAACCACTTCGCTCAATAGCAGATTAGCCAACCGGCTCGTTCCCAAACGAAGGTACTGATTGGTCAGCCATTTTTCCCCGAGCACCTCTTTTACTATTGTATAATATACGATGGCGTCATGAACCATATTCAGACCTCCGGCAGGTTTGAAGCCAATCTGAATGCCCGTCTTGTCATAATACTCCTTGATGGCCTGGCACATCACATAAGCAGCCTCAGGTGTTGCGGCCGGTTTCTCCTTGCCGGTACTGGTCTTTATGTAATCAGCGCCTGCATACATAGCCAGGATGCTGGCCTTCTTGATGTTCTCCGCACTTCCCAGCAAACCGGTCTCCAGGATCACCTTCATTTTCTTCTCGCCACAAACAGCCTTTAATTCGCTGATTTCATCGCAAACGGTCTCATAGTCACCGCTTAGGAACTTGCCCACACTCATCACGATATCAATCTCAGTGGCACCGTCTCTGATAGCCAAGGCTGTCTCCACCGTCTTTACCTCGATGCAGGCCTGAGAAGAGGGGAAGGAGCCGCTTACACACGCAACCTCCACGCCTTCCACCTCCAGGCTCTGGCTTACGATGCTGGCAAAGCAGGGATAAACACAGATGGTTGCCACGTGGGGCAGGTCGGGGTAGGCGTCGTCAAAGTCGTTCACACGCTCTGTGAACTTCAGCACGCTCTCCTCGCTGTCTGTCGTTTTCAGGGTCGTAAGCTCCACACTTCCCATCAGGAATTTCTTTACTTCCAGCGTATCATTCTCAGGTACTTTTTCAGCGATGATTTGGGCAACTTTCTTTGCTACATCTGCATCGTCCAGCTTAGTATTATACTTAGCAAGGGCCTCTTCGTACTTGTTCTGTTCCATAATATATTCGTCTTTTATTGTTTTAACTTGGGGTTGTTTATATGTCTCTCTCTGTCTCGTTTTGTCTTTTTCTCGAAGCTTTTCCGCAGGGCTTCTGTAAGGTCCACGCCCGTCTGGTTGGCCAGGCAGATAAGAACCCACAATACGTCTGCCATTTCCTCGCTGGGATCCTGCTTTTCGCCTTCCTTGAAGGACTGCTCTCCGTATTTCCTGGACATAATACGGGCCAGTTCTCCCACCTCCTCAGTCAGGACTGCCATATTGGTCAGCTCGTTAAAGTAACGAACTCCATAGGTCTTAATCCACTGATCTACTTTATCTTGCGCTTCCTTTATAGTCATTATTTCTGTTGTGTTATTCTCCCCTTCTCTTTGGAGGGGGTAGGGGGGAGGCTTTTATTCCTTGTTTTTGGTGTCCATACATATGGTTACTGGGCCGTCGTTCAGCAGTTCTACTTTCATATCAGCTCCGAATTCACCTGTTCCAATGGGCTTCCCCAATGTCTCTGAAAGCTGTTTCACAAACGTATTATATAATGGTATAGCCACTTCGTGACCTGCAGCCCTAATCCAACTGGGGCGATTGCCCTTCTTGTAGCTTGCCATTAGGGTAAACTGGCTGACTACAATGATGTCGCCGTCAGTTTCCAGTATATTCTTGTTCATGATTCCTGCTTCATCGTCAAAGACACGCAAGCCAATGATTTTACGCGTTAGCCATTCTATATCTTCCTGATTGTCAGATTGTTCTATACCAAGGAGGATGAGAAAGCCTCTGCCTATCTCAGCTTTTCTGTTACTCTGGATGGTAACGCTGGCATGTGTAACTCTTTGTATTACTGCTCTCATGTGATAGTTTTTCTTTCTGCAAAGATACTATAATTATTGGATTCTCACCTGTTTTTTGCTTTTTTTATAGTTAAGTGTGAAAATGATTAAAGATGATTTCAGCCTTTGCCTGTCCCACCAATTCTGACAGTTCCGTCAGTTCCGTTTCCCTGATACGCTTCACACTATGCAGTTTTCTCAGCAGAAGTTCCTTGGTCTTGGGGCCGATGCCTTTAATACTATCTAACTCGCTGGCAATCTGATGTTT
This sequence comes from uncultured Bacteroidales bacterium, assembly GCA_902775385.1. Lineage (GTDB taxonomy): Bacteria > Bacteroidota > Bacteroidia > Bacteroidales > Bacteroidaceae > Physcousia. The sequence continues at coordinate 6,486 of CACYMI010000037.1, read as the reverse complement.
ACTGCGCTTGTCGCGATGAAAGGTTATGGCAAATCGGTGTACCTCGTCCTGAATCTGGGTCAACAGGTGAAATAACTGACTGTCTGTCTTCAATCCTATTACTTGCTGAGGGAATCCATATAGCAGTTCATTGGTTCTGTGCTTGTCGTCCTTAGCCAATCCGGCTATCGGGATGTTCAGCCCCAATTCATCTTCCACAACTTCGCGCACAACCTCCATTTGTCCCTTTCCTCCGTCCGTAATGATAAGGTCGGGTAGGGGACTTTCTTCCTCTATCATTCTCCTATATCTGCGTCTTACTACCTCCTGCATACTGGCATAATCATCAGGCCCCTGAACCTCCCTTATGTTGTATTTCCGGTAATCCTGCTTGCTGGGTTTACACTTTTTGAATACAACGCATCCTGCAACCGCATCTGTTCCGCTAATGTTAGAGTTATCGAAACATTCTATCTGCATGGGTAGGGTAGGCAGGTGTAAGGCATCTTGCAGTTCCTTCATCAGGCGGGTTGTCTTCTGCTCCGGATTCAGCTTCTCAGCCTGCGTAATACGGTCTTTTTTGTATTGCAGCACATTCTGTCTGCTTAGGTCAAGAAGCACTTTCTTGTCACCCTTCTGTGGAACAGTTAACTTAAAGCTTTGCGTGAATTGTTCCACGGGGAACGGTATGATAACTTCCTTACTTTCACTACCATATCTCTGTCTCATTTCAACTATTCCCATAACCAGAAGCTCCTCGTCCGTTTCCTGCATCCGCTTCTCGTATTCGAAGGTAAAAGCCTTGTTTATGCAGCCGTTTGTTACGTGCAGAAAGTTGATGTAAGCCACCTTTTCCTCGCTTTCTATATTAAAGACGTCTATGTTATGCAGGGTGTTGCTGACCACCTCGCTTCGGCTTCTGTAGTTCTCCAGTAGCAGGTATTTTTTCTTGATTACTTCCGCTTCCTCAAACTTAAGTTCTGCTGCCAGTTCCTGCATCTGCGCCATCATTTTGCGTTGGATTTCTGTGGTATTTCCTTTTAGGATTTCCTTAGCTTCCGCCACGTTTCTGAGGTATTCCTCCACGCTTTGCTTTCCTGTACAGGGGGCCTTACAGTTCTTTATATGATATTCCAGGCATTCTTTGTGTTTTCCCTTCTCTATGCTTTCGGGCGTTATGGCTTCGTGGCATCTTCTTAATGGGTACAGGTTCTTTATCAGGTCCAGAAGCGCGTACATGGTGGGAACGTGGCTATATGGGCCGAAATACGTGCCGAATTTCTTGTTGATTTTCCTTGTCTGGAAGATTCTGGGCAGGAATTCGTTGGTTACAACAATGCTAGGGTAGGTTTTCCCGTCTTTCAGCAGGATATTGTACCTGGGGTTCCATTCCTTTATCAGGTTGTTTTCCAGTAAAAGGGCATCTTCCTCGGTATTAACTACGGTATATTTGATGTCTCTTATCTTACTGACAAGTATAGCGGTCTTCCTGTTATCGTGTTCCTTGCTAAAGTATGAATATACCCTTCTTTTCAGGTTCTTAGCCTTGCCAACGTATATAATTACCCCATTTTCATCGAAGTATTGGTAACATCCCGGCTTTTCAGGCATACTGCTGACAATCAGCTTCAGTTTGGCAAGTCGGGCCTCATTCTCTTCCCTTGTCATCTCTGTCAGTTCCCGTTGAAACCTTATATTACCATCAATGTGGTCAGTTCCTCATCTTTGAACAGATCACGCCCGTGTAATCCTTCGTCCTTAATTTCTATCAGAAAGTTTATATATACTTTCTTGGGATGAAAATGATTTACCAGATTGCATACAGCTTTTGCCGTTCCACCGGTAGCTAATAAATCATCATGAATCAGAACCACATCATTCGGCTCTATTGCGTCCATGTGCATTTCTACCGTGTCAACGCCATATTCCTTGCTGAATGATTCCTTAACTACCGTTGCAGGCAACTTTCCCGGTTTTCTGGCCAGAACCACACCACATCCCAGTTTTCCGGCCAAGGCTCCGGCCATTACGAAACCGCGGCTTTCTATACCCACAATTTTGGTAATTCCCTTGTCCTTGTAAAGCTCGTACATCTCGTCCAGCATAATCTGTAAACACTCTGCATTCTTGTACAGCGTTGTCACGTCTCTAAAGTTGATTCCCTTCTTCGGGAAGTCAGGAATAGCCCTAAGGTTTTCCAGCAATTTTGGATTGTTCATGTTATTTTTGCTTAGGTTTATATGTTGATTTTCAGTAAGATGCCTTACTTTTGTTCCACGTGAAACTCATTCCTTGTTAAAGTAGTGCTTTACCTCTTCATAAGCACCAGCAGCACATTTATATCGCTCGGACTAACGCCTGGAATACGACTTGCCTGTGCCATTGTCTCAGGGTCAATACGTGTCAGTTTCTGACGAGCTTCCGTTGATAGCGATTGTAAAGAATTGTAATTGAACTTGCCTTTTATCTTTATGTTCTCTAAACGGATCATCTTGTCGGCAAGCTCTCTTTCTCGTGTTATGTAACCGCTGTATTTCATTTTTATTTCTGCAGCCTCCGCAATTTCTTCCTTCCTGTTTGGGATTGATTCCATCTTCTCTTTTAGTGCGGGAATCAGGTCCGACAGATTTTCCAATGTCAACCCCGGCCTCGCTATTAAGTCAATCAGTTTGCAACCTCTCTGCAATTCTGTGCTGCCTAATGCTTTTAGTCCTTCATTTATATAGGCGGCTTTCACGCTGTAGTTCTTGCAGAAATTCTCGATTCCTTCTATGGCTGCTTTTTTCTCTAGCCAATAGTTGTACCGTTCGCCTGTAGCTAATCCCAGCTTGTAACTCTTTTCTGTAAGGCGTGCGTCTGCATCATCTTGTCTAAGCAGGATCCTGTATTCTGCCCGACTGGTGAACATACGGTAAGGCTCGTCCACTCCTTTTGTTACCAGATCGTCTATCAGGACGCCTATGTAGGATTCATCCCTTTTCATGGTAAAAGGTTCGCTTCCACCGCATATTTTGGCTGCATTGATGCCTGCTACCAGACCTTGTCCTGCAGCCTCTTCATATCCGGTGGTTCCGTTTACCTGTCCGGCCATGAACAGGCCTTTTACTAACTTACTCTCCAGAGAGTGTTTCAATTGGGTCGGGTCAAAGTAATTATATTCAATTGCGTAGCCGGGACGGTAAACCTCCAGATCCCTGAAGGCCGGTATCATTCTCAGCGCCTCCAACTGAGCGTCAATGGGAAGGCTGCTGCTGAACCCGTTCAGGTAGTACTCGTTGGTGTTTGTGCCTTCAGGTTCCAGGAACAGCAGGTGTTCCTCCTTGTCCGCAAAGGTAACCAGTTTGGTTTCTATGCTTGGGCAATATCGGGGGCCGATACTTTGTATCTGGCCGTTGTATAGGGGAGAGTCTGCAAGTGACGCTTTCAGTCTGTCATGCACCTGACTGTTGGTATAGGTAATCCAGCAGGGTAATTGAGGCAGCTCCCTTGTTTCCCCCATGAAGGAGAATTTGTGAAAGTCCGTTTCACCCGGCTGGATGGTCATCTCTTCGAAGTGGACAGATGTTCCGTTTATTCGCACCGGGGTTCCTGTTTTCATTCTTCCGGCCGTTATTCCATGCCTTGTTATGCTTTCTGTCAGATCCAGGCTTGGCGGTTCCGCGCATCTTCCTCCCGGCAGTTTCGTTCTGCCTATGTGCATCAGGCCGTCCAGAAATGTTCCGCATGTTATCACCACGCATCTGGCGTTAATGATAACATCCATGTAGGTCAGTACGCCTGTTACTTGCTTGTCCTTCACCAGCAGTTCCTTAACCTGGTCTTGCCAGATGTGCAGGTTGGGCGTGTTTTCCAGCACCTCGCGCCAGGCCCAGATGAATTTGCCCCTGTCGCATTGTGCTCGCGGGCTCCACATGGCTGGTCCTTTGCTCCTGTTCAGCATACGGAACTGGATGGCGGTACGGTCGGTAACTTCGCCCATGTGTCCGCCTAATGCATCTATCTCCCTTACGATCTGTCCTTTGGCTATACCGCCTACGGCAGGATTGCAGCTCATCTGCGCAATCTTGTTCATATCCATTGTAATCAGACAGGTCTTTGCTCCCAGTCCGGCACTGGCAGCAGCCGCCTCGCATCCTGCGTGTCCGGCACCCACCACTACCACATCAAAATTCATTTCCATATATCCACAACACTCAATTTGGCTGCAAAATTAATGTTTTCTGTTAACATTTGCGCCAAAATCTTGTTCAAATCACTTTTTTAGTGTACTTTTGTGCGGAATATTATACTTTATATTAGGTATATGGCTGAAATATTAACAAACATTCAATAACTAAATTAAATCATTTATGTGGTTAATCAATTCATCAATCGGTAGGAAAGTAGTGATGTCTCTGACGGGCATGGCGCTTATCCTGTTCATGACCTTCCATGCGTCAATGAACGTAGTAGCCCTCATTAGTGCCAAGGGCTACAATATGATTTGTGAGTTCCTTGGCGCCAACTGGTATGCCGTTGTGGCAACTGTGGGTCTGGCAGGCTTGGTAGCTCTTCATTTTATTTTCGCCATCTGGCTTACCATCCAGAACCGTAAGGCCCGCGGCAACAGCAAGTATGCTGTCACCAGCAAGCCTGACAAGGTAGAGTGGGCCAGTCAGAACATGCTGGTTCTGGGTCTCATCGTTATCCTGGGTATGGGTCTTCACCTGTACAACTTCTGGTATAAGATGATGTATGCCGAGTTGGCTGGTGTTGAGTTTGATTATGTTCCTACAAATGGGGTAGGCTTTATCGCCCAGACATTCTCATGTCCCTGCTATGCAGCCGTTTATATTGTCTGGCTGGTAGCCCTGTGGTTCCATCTGACTCATGGTTTCTGGAGTGCTCTTCAGACACTGGGATGGAACGGTAAGGTGTGGTTCAACCGCTGGAAGTGTGTCAGCGCAGCCTATACCACTATCATCGTTCTGATGTTCATGGCAGTAGTAGTAGCCTTTGCGGCCGGTTATCGTCCTGCTGACTTTGATGAGGTATGCGGTCAGCCTGCCCAGGTGAACTGTCCTATGGAACAGGGCTGTGCCCAGACCCCTGACTGTCCTATGGTTCCCGGCTGCTGCAAGAACAGCGAGAAGTGCTGCCAGGAGAAGAAAGAGTGCTGCCAGGAGGCAAAAGAATGCAAGTGCGAGGAGTGCAAGTGCGATCCCTGCCAGTGTGCCGAGAAAGAAGGCTGCAAGTGTGAGGAGTGCAAGTGCGAGGAATGCAAGTGCTAATCAGTAAAACCGAAATCAGATATAACTATGGCAAAGAAAATAGATTCAAGAATTCCTGAAGGCCCAATAGCAGAGAAGTGGACCAACTATAAGGCTCACCAGCGTCTCGTTAACCCCAAGAACAAGCTGAAGCTGGATGTAATCGTTGTAGGTACCGGTCTTGCCGGCGCCAGCGCTGCCGCCTCACTTGCCGAGATGGGCTTTAATGTATATAACTTCTGTATTCAGGACTCACCCCGCCGTGCTCACTCTATTGCCGCACAGGGTGGTATCAATGCAGCCAAGAACTATCAGAACGACGGCGACTCTGTTTACCGTCTCTTCTACGATACAGTAAAGGGTGGTGACTATCGTGCCCGCGAGGCCAATGTCTACCGTCTGGCTGAGGTCAGCAACAACATCATCGACCAGTGTGTGGCTCAGGGCGTTCCCTTTGCCCGCGAATACGGCGGTATGCTGGCCAACCGTTCTTTCGGCGGTGCCCAGGTAAGCCGTACCTTCTATGCTAAGGGTCAGACCGGTCAGCAGTTGCTGCTGGGGGCTTACTCCAGCCTCTCCAAGGAGGTTCAGAAGGGTAAGGTTAAACTCTTCACCCGTTACGAGATGGAGGATGTCGTTATTATCGACGGACGTGCCCGTGGTATCATCGCCAAGAACCTGGTAACCGGGCTTACTTCCTCTCTACCAACGCTATGGGCTGTAACTGTACAGCTGCTATCCAGTGCTACCGCAAGGGTGCCTTGATGGCCAACCCCTCATACGTACAGATTCACCCCACCTGTATCCCCGTTCACGGCGACAAGCAGTCTAAGCTGACCCTGATGTCAGAGTCTCTGCGTAATGACGGCCGTATCTGGGTTCCCAAGAAACTGGAGGATGCTAAGAAACTGCAGAAGGGTGAGATTCAGGCGTGGGATATCCCCGAGGAGGATCGTGACTACTATCTGGAGCGTCGCTATCCCGCCTTCGGTAACCTCGTTCCCCGTGATGTGGCATCCCGTGCCGCCAAGGAGCGTTGCGACAAGGGCTTCGGCGTTAACAATACCGGCTTGGCTGTATTCCTTGACTTCTCAGAGTCAATCAACCGCCTGGGCCTTGATGCCATGAAGCAGCGTTATGGCAACCTCTTCGATATGTACGAGGAGATTACCGACGTTTATCCCGGCGACTTCGGCAAGGAGATCAATGGCGTTAAGTACTACAAGCCCATGATGATCTTCCCCGCTATCCATTATAC
>CACYMI010000036.1 GCA_902775385.1 uncultured Bacteroidales bacterium | reverse complement strand
CTGCAGCATGGTACTGCCCTCGCACTGTTCAATGGCCAGTACGGTATAGCCTTCCTCTTTCAGCCATTTAACAGCATCCTGTGTACGCTCAAAGTATTTCCATTCCACGCTGTCTTCAGCACCGAGAGCGGTTTTGTGAATCTCGGGATGAGGAGGACGGGCGGTTATGCCGCACAGACAGATACCCTGCACCAGAAAGGCATCGCTTGTACGAAACACACTTCCCACATTATATAAACTGCGCACGTGGTCAAGCACCACCACCAGCGGCATCTTGTGTGAATCCCTGAACTGCTCCACACTCTTTCTGCCCATCTCCGTTACCTTTAGTTTTCTCATTCACCGTAAGTTTTCCACAAAATTACCAAAATATGTTGATAACTATGATAAAAAGACTGTGCAAATATCCCTAATTATCCACAAAAAGCTGTGCAAAACCCCGGCCGGATAAGTTATCAACAAAAGGCACAGGAGATATTATAACGCTTTCAACACAATTTTATTGAATTATTAAACATGTATATGAGAGTTTTTATTTATATTTGCAACATATTAACAACTGTTGAAAACTTTTACTGCAAAGTAGGCATAATTATTTATAAAGGAAAGTAAAATAGTAAGTTATATGATGGTGTAGCCGCATAGGCGCATGTTGAAAAAACTGCGGATAAGTATGTTAAAAACACATAATGTATATTTATGCGTTATTTCCCGTACAGTTATCAACACTATTAACACCACATCATCATCATCATAACTATTCTATCTTTTAAAAGAAAAAATATAAAATAATAAATAATGATTGTTGATAATAAGTGGAAAGAACTGGGTTACGTTAACGAACCCGTTCCAGAAGGCGTGGATATTAAGACCGAGATACGCCGTATGTGCAAGGAGAAGAATGCGGTTATCATGGCGCATTATTACACGGACGGCGAGGTTCAGGATATTGCTGACTTCATAGGCGACAGCCTGGCACTGGCACAGAAGGCCGCCCAGACGGATGCTGACATCATCGTGATGTGCGGCGTTCACTTCATGGGCGAGACCAATAAGATTCTGTGCCCTGACAAGGTAGTGCTGGTGCCTGACCTGAATGCCACCTGTTCGCTGGCCGAGAGTTGTCCGGCCAGGGAGTTTGAGGCTTTTGTAAAAGCCCATCCTGATCATACGGTTATCAGCTATGTGAACACCACAGCAGCCACCAAGGCGCTTACCGATGTGGTGGTAACCAGCAGTAATGCCCGTCAGATTGTGGAGAGTTTCCCCCAGGAGGAGAAAATCATCTTCGGGCCCGACCAGAACCTGGGTAATTACATCAACAGTATTACGGGCCGCAACATGCTGTTGTGGAACGGTGCCTGTCATGTGCATGAGAAGTTCTCGCTGGAGAAAATCCTGCAGCTGAAGGCCGAACATCCAAAGGCAAAGATATTGGTACATCCTGAATGCAAGGGTGCTGTGGTGAAGGTAGCTGACAAGGTGGGCAGTACGGCCGCGCTGCTGAAGTTCAGCATCAGTGACGAGGCTACGGAGTTTATTGTGGCTACGGAGAGCGGTATCCTGCATGAGATGCAGAAGGCCTGCCCCCATAAAACCTTCATCCCTGCTCCGCCCGAGGACAGCACCTGTGCCTGCAACGAATGCAATTTTATGAAGCTGATTACCATGCAGAAGCTTTATAACTGCCTGAAGTATGAATGGCCTACGGTAGAGGTGGACAAGGATGTAGCCGCCAAAGCTGTCAAGCCCATCAACAGGATGCTGGAGATATCCCAAAAGCTGGGGCTTTGAGGTTAAATTCAAAATTCAAAATTTTTTTTTAAAAAAAGAGGATAGTGGGCTAACCTGATTATTTAAACTGTAAACCCCATAACATGGAAGAGCTTCCTCACCTTATCATTGACTTGGCCTACATTCTGATAGTGGCAGGCGGCGTTACAATTATCTTCAAGAAGTTGCGCCAGCCGCTGGTACTGGGTTATATAGTGGCCGGATTCCTGGCCGGACCTCACATGCCATATACACCGTCAGTAATGGATGCTACCAGCATCAGCGACTGGAGTCAGATAGGTGTGATATTCCTGATGTTCACGTTAGGACTGGAGTTCTCCTTCAAGCGTATCATCAAGATGGGCCTGCAACCCGTTATAGCTGCCCTGATGGTGATGACGTGTATGATAAGTGTGGGCAGCGAGGTAGGATGGATGTTCGGTTGGAGCGATATGGACCGCCTCTTCCTGGGCGGCATGCTGGCCATGAGTTCCACTACCATCATCTACAAAGCCTTCGACGATTCAGGCCTCCGGCTGCAGCCCTTTGCCTCCAAGGTACTCTCCGTCCTTATCTTGGAGGATATACTGGGCATCCTGCTGATGGTCATCCTGAGTGCCCTGGCCGTGAGCCGTAAGTTTGAGGGAGTAGAGCTACTGAACAGCCTTTTGCAGTTGGGATTTTTCCTGCTGCTATGGTTTCTGGTAGGCGTATTCCTGATACCGCTTTTATTGAGGAAATTCAAGCAGTACATCAATACCGAAACACTGGTGATAGTAAGCGTAGGCCTGTGTTTCCTGCTGGTAGTGATAGCCTCGGATGTGGGGTATAGCCCTGCTTTCGGTGCCTTCATGATGGGCAGCATTCTGGCCGAGACCGCCGACTCGGAGCGAATCTCCAAGTCGATAAGCTCGCTTAAGGACTTCTTCGGCTCCATCTTCTTCGTGAGTGTGGGCATGCTGGTGGACCCTCATATCATCATAGAGTACTGGCTGCCTATTCTGGCCATTACCCTTGCGGTGATACTGGGTCAGATGACGCTGGGAAGCCTGAGTTTCCTGATTTCCGGAACGCAGCTCAAGGACTCCATCCGCTGCGGCTTCTCCCTGGTGCAGATAGGAGAGTTTGCCTTTATCATCGCCTCGTTGGGAGAGTCGCTGGGTGTTACCAGCAAGTTCATCTATCCTGTGGTAGTGGCTGTAAGTATTATCACTACCTTCTGTACACCTTATATTATTAAGTTCGCGGACCCTTTCTACAAACGTATTGAGAAGTTCATTCCCAAAGCCATCTCAGATAAAAAATCAAATGAATTGCGCAGGCGCCGTTCCCGGATTGTAAGGAAGCAGACGCTGGGCTATGCTTGGAAGATGCTGCTGCGTGGTGTATTCATGTACACGATTGTATATATGACACTCTGTACCGCCATCATGGGTTCCTGCTATACCAGTCTGCTGCCCTTATGCCGCAGGATAGGAGGCAATGTGTACGGTAATATGGCCTGCGCCCTGCTGACCGTACTGCTCATATCCCCCTTCATCCGTCCAGTCATTGTCAAGAAGAATCACTCCGAGGAGGTAAAGTTCCTGCTCCGCTTCAATAAGTTCCATCGTATGACGGTACGCATCCTTCTGGCGCTGAAGTTCTGCCTGGGAAACTTTGTGGTTTACTATATCATCAGTTTTCTTTCCCCCCTGTGGTGGTTATGGAATATGCTGATAAGCATCCTGCTGACGGTATGGATTGTTTACAGCCGCAGAGTCAAGCTGATAAGCATCCGCATAGAACGCACCTTCCGTCGTAATCTGCGCGGCAGGGAGCAGAACAGCCGGTTCCCCTCATACGGACGCAAGCTCAGGGGCAGGGATCTGCAGATCAGCAGCTTCACCGTACCGGGCAATACCAAGTGGGGCGGCAAGACGCTGATGCAGCTCAACTTCGGCCATAACGAGCATATCCATATCGCCGCCATAACACGTGGCCTGCAGCGCATCAATATCCCGGGCGGCAACAGCAAGATCTATCCGGGTGATATTATAGAGATTGTATCCGACGAGGAGGGAATCCGTTCCTTCCAGCAGAAGATGACGCATGACGTGTATCTTGCCGAGGAGAGCAATGCGCTCAGGAACACCCTTTCCATTATCCAGGTGAGCATTACCGCAATGAGTCCCCTGTGCGGCAAGACGCTGGTGGACATCGACTTCCGCCGCCGCTATAACTGCATGGTGGTGGGAATAGAGGACGAGAAGGGCAACCTGCAGGTTACGCAGGCCCAGCGCAAGTTCCAGGCGGGCGAAAGCATCTGGATAGTAGGTGAGGAGGCTGACTTAGCCATGCTGAAGATGGGAATTTAGTCCTCAGCTCTTGTGCCGCCGCCGCATGTGTCTTGCCTTTTTTTTATTCCTGAATCTTGGCAACTGGCCGAACGCTCATGCCAAGGTAGAGTTCATACGCAGAAGTTATATACGGAAGGTTCATTCGCTGATAACCCGTATTGAAACGCAGATACGAAGCTTCGTTGCCAGGCTTATTCTTGCCAGATAGTGTGCCTGACCAATAGAGGCCATCGTATCTTACGCTATCGCCCTCGTTCAGGAATGTCTCTGGCGCTTCCGTTCCATTACACATGCCGCAGGCGGGCAGGAAGATGCTCTTGCCGTTCTTCTTGCTGGTAACCTGGAAGCCTTTCTTCTGCTGCGTCCATCGGCAGAGGGTCGTATCGCAGAGCTCGCGCCATTGCTCCAGTGTGGGAGTCGACCATTTCTGTCCCCAGTTTATGGTGGCGGCATCATCCTCGGGCAGCAGGGTCTTGGTCTCTGTATCCATGGTATAGGGGCCCGTCAGACGATGGTAAGTCCACTTATCCGTGAAACCCTTATCGCCCTGTACGGGCTTGCTGGCTAATGATTTTTCATAAGGCAGAGTGTATGTGCTCCAGCTGTAGTCGTTCTTGGGTTCTGTCTCGCCCCAGGCATAGAAGTTGCCATACTCCTCGGCCTTCTGGGCTCCTACGTTGCAGGTTGCCCAAACAGTCTTGCTGGGCAAGCCCAAATCGACATATTCGTGGCCGTTTATGCTGCACTTGCTGGTTGTTGTACACGATGTTGTCAGGAGCAGCGAGGCTGCCAAAAGCAACAGAATTGTAACCGTAACGGTCTCCTTTTCGATAGAGCCCACATACTGCGATTTCTTGCCTTTCATCTTTGTTTTTATCTTGTTTTTGTGAGTTTTCTACCTCAAATGTACTATTTTTTAATACTCACTCCAAGCGCAAAGACATTAATTAACAATTACGAAGATTATTTTAATATTCGTTTTCACTTAACCTTCAATGCGGCATAGATGGCATCCAGGCGTTTTATCTCCTCCAGCTGTGCGTTTATGGCAGAGGTGTCTTTCTGCCTGGCAGCTTCGGAAAGTTTCTCCAGCAGCTTGCAGACATCGCCTCCGTGGCTTGTAACCATATAGCAGGGGAAACCACCGTCGATGATATCATAGGAGGTGCCGTCCAATATCTTGGGTAGTTCAAGCGTAAATTTGGCAGACTCCATAATATTGTCCATCAGGCTCTTAAGTGCCTTGCACACCTCTTCCGAGGCTTCTGTTGCAGAGACATTCATAGAGGGGGCTGACTTGGATTTGGCATAATCCATATAAATCACCTTATCTTTCTCTACGGCAAAGCCGCGCGTAGGTTCGAACGATGGGCGGATAATCACCACATAATCGTGCTGAGGATAAGGGCATGGCTGGTGATAAAGTTTGTGAGTCTGGTTTCTGTATTCCTCGTGTAGGCTGTCGCGCACATCCTCGTCAGTAATCTTTTTCATCTTCTTCTCATGCGCTTTCTTCATTTTTCGGCCTTCCTTCCGGATTTGCAATTGCCACTTTCGGAATTCCTCGAACTTTCCCTCATGGATAAAGGCGTTGGCACGCGCCTGAACATGATCTTCCTCTAGATACTTATGCACGGCACCTGCGGCCAAGAAGCGTGGATTCTCATTCTGAGCCCACATTCTCCCACTCATGGCGAATACCAGGAACAGACCAAGGGTAAGTCTCAATGCTTGTGTACTTTTCAAAGTTTTCATACCTTTTCTTGTGTTTTTTTTAATAGAATTGCAGTTTATTCTGGTGTAAAGATATGGCCAATTATCAAAAAACAAAGAAAAAACGAGAATAATTTTTTCTCATTACCGCCTTAATGGGATGTTAACATTTGCTTCAGGCGGGCATTTTCTTGCCTGAGAGCATCGATTTCTGCTGTCAGGCGCTCGATGGTCTGCCGTTGCGTTTCACGTTGACCTAGGCGTGCGGCTGTCATACGCTCGCGGATGCCGCCCTCTGTGGTGAACTCACGGTCTTTAAGTTCGAGGTACTTTGCCAAGGCTCTGTCCACTTGATGACAAAGACAGATGGCCATGTTTGCCAACTCCTCATCGTTCATCTTAGCCAGCAAAGGCTGATAGTCAGGCCATTGGCTGTGGTCGCGACAGAATTGATGGAGGCGGTCGAAGCGTTCGTTACGCCTGAACCATTCCGAAAGGCCCTTGCGTTTCAGATAGTCTTGGTAGTCCTCTAGAAGTTCCTGATTGCTGCCTCGGGCAATGCCCAGCAGTTTCAGCTCCGTCTCTGTGGATGTCTGCCCGTCTGTGCTGCCTTCTGCAATGTTCTGCTTGGTGCTGCGTGCAGCCTGTACCATCTGGTCAACGGTGCGGTCGCCATAACGAGGCAGGTAGCGCTGGCAGAATACCTGCGTCAGCTGGTAAAGCACATCGCTTCGCTGATAGAATCTCAGATCTGTGTAAACCGCCGCTTTGCGCAAAACGCTGGCAGTACCGTCTGCATAATAATGTATGGTAGGCCGTTTGTTAGACTCCATTGTAGGGGGATGTTTATATGGTTAATACTGTATGAGCCGGAAAATCCGTAAATCACCCGCAAAGGTACAAAATTATTCGCTTACAATAATGTTATAGCCTTTCAAAAATAACTTGTAAATTTTGTCCTCAGATTAACAAAAACTCAAAGTTTAACCATAAAAATCATTATCGAAAGCAGAAAGATAATAACATTTATACCTTATTATATATTGTACGATAAAAGGAGTTAAGGTCAGGCTGACCTCAAAAGGGTGAATGAAGCAGTTTCATGCGGTAAACGAATTTTTCCGGAGAAAGTTTTGGCAGTTATGCTGAAAAGTCCTACTTTTACGGCGTAAAAACGTATTTATTCAGTTTCCGTAATTTAACATTATAATTATTAAAATTAAAAATGATGAGAAAACTATTGTCACTGAGCATCCTTCTGCTCATCACACTTGTCAGCTACGCACAGCAGGTAAAGGTAAGCCCCACATTAGAGAAGGGAATGAGGAAAACCTACGTTACAGAGATTGTAACCGAGGTTCAGGGCCAGAAACCCATTACCCTGCAGACAGAAACACAGTATGAGGTAACAGACGTAACCCCTGACGGATACACCGTAACAATAACCGTAACGAAGGCGGACTTCAATCATGACATCAACAGTATCGCGAGCCGCGTATTAACGCTCAGCACAGAAATGATGAAGGGCGTAGCATCATCCTGCGCTACAGACAAGGACGGACAGATTGTCAAGCTGCTGAACTACGAGGACATCCGCAGCGCCTCCGAGAAGATGCTGGACGATCTGCTGAAGGAAGTACCCCTGCCGCAGGGCATGTCAGCAGACGCCCTTAAGCAGCAGATACTGAAAAACATCACAGAGGAATCACTGCTGAAGACAACGCAAATGAACACCGGCATCATGGGGCTGAACGGCAAGACCATAACCTCAGGCATGGAGGAAGAGTACACCTTAGACCAAGGCATAAAGATGAAGCGTACCTATAAGGTGAATCCTGACGGAAGCATCCTGGCAACGGGTGTTCTGGGTATGACCATGGACGAACTTAAGAATATGGTCATCAGCCAGCTGGAGAAAGCCAATCCCGCCCAGGCAGAAAGCATTAAGGGTCAGATAGATGCCGTTATTGCCAACATGAATCTGGAGGTGACAGAAAACTCCACTTACACCTTCGCTCCTGACGGCTGGGTAGATACCCTGCAATCCGAGGTCAGCACCCAGGGCATGGGTGCCAAGACTGTTGTCAGGAGCACCGTCCGTCTGAGTAAGTAGGCTTCGGAAATTAACTGTGAATTGTGAATGGTGTGAAAAATAGAAATGGGAGTCGCAATTTGCGACCCCCATTTCTTATGCAGGGCGGTTATGCTGCCTGCTTCTGATGTTTGGAGAGGAACTGCGGACTCTTGGTGTATTGGTTAGTGGCTGGGTCAAAGATGCAGTAGCCTCGCTGAATCCATTTCCTGAGCTGGGCTGATCCATCGGCTTTCATGCCTTGGGCACGACGGACGGTGTTTAGGTCGTCGAGGGTAAAGTTATCCTGCAGGCACTCCATCAGGTTGCGTCGGCCAGGCACCATCACAGCCTTGTCCAGCTCCATGGCACGGCGCATCTTCTCGCCGAATATCCACATCTTGCACCACATGTCATAGTGATAGGACCAGCGAACGAAGTCCTCAATCTCCTTTGACCACTTCTGCCCGTTGAGGATGTAGAGCACCATTCCGCGCTTGAAGGCCGAGAGTGTGGCACGATAGGATAGCTCGCGATAGGTGTCATCATCGGCAAGGGCGGAATACTGGCGGTTTTCCTCTATCATGTCTGCCACCAGCAGGTTAGCTTTCTTGCATTCGATAAGCCCCTTGGCCTCGTTGAGCAACTTTATGAACTCCTGCACCTGCTGTTGGAAATTCTCGTCGTACTGGCCATATACGGGCATGCGGTCATCATCTGTGTAGATGGTACAGAAGGTCATACGCGAGAGGGTACCGTCCAACATGGAGTCGGCGAAGAATCTGCGACACTTGCCTGGAGTGGTGGATGCGTTCCAGTTCCAACGGACCTCTACCGCTTCTGATACCGACTTGGTGCCAACACGCTCCTGACCGTAGTCGCCGCAGTCGTAGGCCAGACGCAGAATCTCTGTCACGTTGTTGCCCTTGCCGTTGGTCTTCAGCTGGTTCAGCATACCTATCTCATCCATACGTGTGTACAGGAACTTACCTCCGGCATCGGCCATGAGCTGAACAAAGGCTGCGGGTGTCATATCTGGCTTTACCCACTGAATGGCTAAGCCCTTGGGACGCTCGGGTTTCTGCTGGTCGGCGGCGCAGGCATCGTACTGCTCCTTGTACTCCTGCATCAGTTTGCGGTTCTTGGTATCGCTCTCTTTGATGTCGGCCATGATGGCATTGATAGGCTCGTTCACGCAAGACTTACCGCTGGACATCTCTGCCACCAGTACATTCATAAAGGTGGGCTCGACCCTTGCGTTGTCGTTGTAGCGGAACTTCACGCCTTTGCAATGAGCTCCCAAGGCCGGGAAGATACCCATAGCAACTGAGGGGCGCAGATGTTCAGGGACATTCTTGGTGATGAGACGCATGAACTTGCTGAGGCGCTGGGGCATCATTGGGGGCTGGGCAGCATGAACGCCGTTAGCCTCGATAATCTCCTCCAGCTGCTGCTGCTTGCGAGCCTGCTCCAAGGCACGGTTCACCAATTCGGGTACCGTCTTTGTCTGAGGGCGATTGCAGGCAGAGCGGACCGTACCCAGGAATTTCTGCTCTTCCTCTCCATAGCGGGGCAGAATCTGGGCAATCCAACGTGGGTCATCGTTGCAGACATAGCGCATGTTGCAGGCCATGGCAAAGATGAAGTTGTTGCGCGCTCCCTGAGCAGGAACGCCTCCCAGCTGCTCTTCTACGGCCTTGATAATCTGTGGATAGCCGATTCCGTTGAAGTTGTCTTCGTATTCGCCTGCTTCGGGCAAGGGTAAGGGCGCAGAAACAGCACTGTCCTTTGTCCCAATTGTCACAGGATTTTGGGGTACATCCACCTCACGCTCTGCAAAGAGCTTCTCCTCATCGTAGTAGAGAATGTAGTCGCGACATACTCCGAACGAGCATCGGGCCATATCCTTCACGCTGCCATCGTAGGTCTTGTCTCCCAGCTGGTCAGCCATCCATTGCTGAGCCTCGGCCAAGGACATACCCTTAGGCATCTCGAATACCAGACGAACGCCTTCGTTGCTGGGCGAGATGTGCGAGAGGCAGATACCCAGCTCTTCCTCACGACCCGCTACCTTATTCATATAGTACGCGCGAGGGTCTTCCTTCAACTCGTCCACATCATAGATGGAGAGTCCGCTGGGGATTGCCGACTGATTGTGTCGATAGCCGTCTGAGAAGGTGGCATGGAAGCAGATAACGGGCAGATTATTCTCCTTGAGGGTTGTCTTCACCTTCTTAAAGGCTGCGCGCGTAAGCTTGCCTTCCTTCACCTCTTTCAGACGGTTGGCTATCTCGCGACATGTGTTAATTACTCGCTGGTTATCAAACGCAGCATTCAACATCTCGGGTGTGCAAGGTTGCATCTTGCCAGGAGTCTTGATTGAGTTGGAAATAGAAAAAGTTGTTGTTGTCATAAGTTTTGTTTTTAAGAGATTGAACATTATTTTTTTCTGTGTCTGCGCGCAAAGACGGGGGCAAAGGTATAACAAGAAAAAAATATATATCCCCTATATAGGTCCTATGGGAATCCTATATAGGGGTTCTATCTAGTGGCTATAGCGAACTATAACATCACCTAAAACACTTCTCTATTACATCAGCTCTGGGGATTGGATTGTCTGTTTCCATATGCAGCCATTTCTCTTGGGCCAGGTTCTTAATGCCCCATAGCGTCTCAAAAGACTTCCATTTGGTTTTGGTTTTCAATACGATGGAGAATTTGTCGGCTATGTACATGGCTTGCTGACGCGTTGTTTCAGCTATCAGACGGTGTCTGCTGTCAACGAACCCGTGCTCTTCCAGCCTCCGCCAGTACACCTCGGCAGCTTCCGATGTTAATATGTTGTTCTGTTTCTGGCATCCTGTACGTTTGCCCATGCTATGTATCTGCTTTATGGCATCACGCTCGCCTTCGCGCCCCCAGCGTTCAATCTCTACCCTACCCTTCAGAATCATCAGGATGATGCCCGAGAGGAGCTGGTTCAGGTAACGGCGGGGCACGTGCTTGTAATAGACCTCGCGCAGGAAGTCCACGGGGTCGGCAAGGAACTTGTCGTAAAGCTGATAGGGAAAGGATGTAAGCTGAGATTTCAGCTCCTCAAGACGGTTGTCGTACGTATAATGGCTTTCTTCCAAACCTTTGTTCAACAGCTCGTGTGGGATATCCACAAAGAGGTAGCGGGCCACCTGATCACGATTGGTATGCGTCATGAGCATACCTTTCTGCTGGCGTAGTTTATGGGCCACTTCCTGCCATTCGGGTTCGCTTCGTTGGGCGAGCAGGCGCTCGATTCTGTAGCGGGAACGTGTCATTTCACGACTCATATCATAGAGGTTGGTTTCCAATAATTGGGCAGTCAACTCCGCAAGGGTTTCGTGATTCGCCGCCTTGCTCTCCAGTTCATCTGTCAGATCGTCAGTAAGGTCGCCCAACTGCTCCATTTTCCTTGGCATCAGCGGTAGTCCGTCGTAATGCCATCCCTCATACATGCTGTACATGAATGGGTCGTACTGCCAGTCTACTTTCTCCACCTCAGCCTCAACGGTCAGCACGGGTGGTTCGGTATTGCTCTCTACCACCACACCACGCAGACGATTCAGACCAGAGCCCTTCAATGCCTGATACACCACATCCTGATCGGTAACAGCCACATAGCCGATGTGCAGACGTCCCTCGCGAGCCCTGACGGCATAGGGGTCTTTCACATTCTCGGGCTGAGGTTGCAGCACCAGTTGCTTGCCAACGGCTTCAGCGACATATTCCTTCCAGTTATCACGTACATCCAAGTGGGCTAGGCCAACCACATCAAACGTTATCCTTTCCATACGAGGCACAAAGATACAACAACTTTGTGACAATTGGGACAAAGGACAGTGCGTTTTTTACACGATTCTCGCCTTACCTACTGTTTGTTCAGTAAAGATATTATAAATATAAAAATGTATATAGTGATAATAATATAGATAAAAACTTAATAATATATACAAATAATTATATATAATAATTCACATGTACTTACCTTCCGATAACAGAAAACTATGCAAAAACAGGCTGTCCAATTGTCACAATTGTCACAGCCCTTCTTGTCATTGTCCTGACTTTTCCACACCGTCAAAACGCCCGTAAAATAGGGTTTTCGGGCGCTATTAATACTAGCAATTGCCGCCTAACGAGGGCGCAAAATTTCCCTAGTTAGGGAGAAAAAAATCCCTAACTAAGCAGTTTCCGCTGCCTAATTAGGGGTGTTTCGTAGTGTAATGATTTTTCTGTTCAGATGAGCTGATTTTCAGCGGCAAGGATAGTAAAAAGTGTTGTTTGTGCGCAACATTTTTACATGAAAAGTGTTGTTTGCGCGCAACATTTTTATATAAAAAGTGTTGTTTGTGCGCAACATTTTTTTCCAGAAATGAAACCTTAGACTTTGTTATTTACATGTTCGCCTTATCCTGCAATATCCATTCGCCGAAGAAGGGGTCTTCCAATTCGTAGGCGGCAGTCTTTATTACATACCCCTGCTTAACCAGGCGTTTAATGGCGCTGAAGGTGGTGCTGGTGGGCATGGAACGGTCTGTTAGCGGATTGCTTTTCCTGGCCAGATGGGTAAGAATCTTTCTGTCCGTCCGCTTCATGCTTATCCACAGGCGTTCGTAATCCAGATCATGTTCGTCAACTTGCTGCTTTATCGCTTCGCTTACGGCATTCCCGGTGGGGTGACTATACATTATTATATTGTAGGTTGCTGCTGCCAGCTGCTGCGAGTAGTACGGATGCACATTGGTGAACTGAAGAATTTCAGTGGCAATCTTTTCCTTTTCTTCCTGCGCCATTTCGGGCAAACGCGAAGTGATATAGGAGAAGAAGTCGGCATAGGGAATCTTCTTCAGGTTCATTCGTTGTCCGAAGTGGTAGAACGGTGATTTCTTCTTCTCGAATATCTCGTTCATCATAGACTCCTGGCTGCCCATGAATACGTAGTTCAGCCCCTCTTGGTGCTGAATGATGGCCCTTAGTTGTTTGGCCAGGGATGGGGAGATTTCGTTTACCTCCTGGAATTCATCCAGCACAACAATAAGTCTGTTCTCCGGAGCAGTTATTTTTTGCAGCAAACCCATAGCGTCTTCCAATGCGACGGATGCTTTTTCCATGAGCGGCATGAAACTGATATCCCACCCCTCTGTCATGGGATTGTATGAGATGTTGGGAGCTATGCGGAAGTGTGTCAGCAGGTGTTTCAGTTTCTCCATCTTATGCAAACGGAATACTCCGCTCAGCAGCTGCGCTGCCAGATCCTCTGTGCTCAGCACCTTCATAAAGTCTATGGTTATGGAGGGACGCCCCGTTTGTTGTAGCGCTTTTGCTATCAGACTGCTTTTGCCAAACCTTCTGGGTGAAATCAGTACCAAATGATTTTCGCTGTCGAGCAACTGCCTGACGTGTTCCAGTTCTTCAATCCGGTCGGTAAAGAACTCTCCTTGAACTATCGTTCCAAACTTAAATGGGTTCATAATCAGAGTGTTACGTTATGCGATATTTTTCAATGCGAAATTTCTCGCATGCAAATATACGAGGAACTGCGCAATCTACAAAACAAATGCCGTTTTTTTTATCTGAATATTCAAAAGATGGTGTTCAGCTAAACAGAAACAGCCCCGGGGAGACGTGCCGGCCGTCGTTGAGGAACTCATAGAACACGTCTTTACGGCAACCGAGTTTGCCGCCTAACGAGGGCGCAAATTTTCCTAGTTAGGGAAAAATAAACCCCTCGCCAAGCGGAAGTGTTGTTTGTGCGCAACATTTTCGGGCAAATTTCCGGCTGCAGGTGCGCCCGGTTCAGGAAATTCTGTGTACCTTTGTGTTCGCAAAACGTAAATTTAACTTTTATATTGCAATGAGTAAAAACAAATCCGGGGCCTTTCAGGGCCTTCAGTTCAGGGCCCTCATGAGCAGGGCCTGTGTAAAAAACGTATTGCTTCTGCTGGTTCTCTCCCTTGCCTCTGCCGGCCTGAAAGCGCAGGATGTCCTGCTGTTCAAGAACCTCGAGAAGAAGAATGTAGTTGTCCTTAGCGCTACTTCCAGCGAGGTATTGTACAGGCTGTACGGCGACGATAGCGGCGATTTGCACGTTGCCAAAGCCTCTGACTTGCTTCAAGTGCGTTACCGGGATGGTACGGTTCATCGCTTCAGTTCTCATGGTTCGGATGACTATTCCTACGTTCGCGGCTCCGTCTCCAGGAAATACACCTTCCAGCTCGACTTCCTCTTTCAGGATGCCTGGGGTGTAGGACTGATGGTAAGGCGTGAGTTGAATCCGTATGTAGGGATTAACATGGTGGGCGCATCCTATATGTCCGGCTGGGGTGAGTATGATGGGCCCAGCAGTGTGGGATTTATTAATATAAGGGCATTGGGTGTAAGGCTGTACACGCCCCGTTTTGAGCCTTGCCGGCTCTATGCCGAGGTTACGCCTGGCTATACGCATGCTTACCTGAATGCGTTTGTTCCCGGATGGGGTAATATGAGGGGTTCTGCGGATTGTTTCGGCCTGGATTTCAGTGCCGGAATCGAGATAGGCAAACACGTGGCGCTGGGTTACAACCTGCACTACATGGTCAACAGCAATGCTGGTGCCACTACCCATTGGGGCAAGCTTTCCATTCTGCTGTAAACCCTCAATTATCACATACACAACCAGCAGCCCCGGAGGTTCTTTTCCTTCGGGGCTGTGTTGGTGTATTATAGGGCGTTACTGCTTATTCTGTACCTTGTAGTTGATTCTCAGCAGATTGTTCTGGCGAGCAGCTTCCTTGGCTATGTGTTCCAGCTGGCTGAATTCCTCAACTTCTTTCAAAAAAGTAGCCATACAGAGTTGTCGGCTCACTTTTTCTTTGTACTTTTGCATTAGATATGGCACAAGAGAACAGACAGACACAGAATCAGGTGCAGGTGCAGGCACAGCAACAGGTGCAGGTACAGACGCTTACGCCCCAGCAGGTGATGCTGGTGCGACTGACTGAAATGCCCATTGAGGCCTTGCAGCAGCGCATTGACAATGAGTGTCTGGAGAACCCCTGGCTGGAGAAAGCCTCCCCCGACCCCTCCCAAGGAGGGGAGAACGCTGATGATGCCCCCTCTCCTTTGGAGAGGGATGGGGGTGAGGCTGTTTACGACTACCGCTCGGAGGATGATATCCCCGACTATATGCTGCGCTCTGCCTATACCAAGAACTTGCCTGAGAATGTGGAGTACGAGGATACCCTTACGTTCTATGACAAGCTGAAGGCGCAGATGGCCGACTTTGACCTGACGGAGCATGACCGGCAGCTGATGGAGTATCTGATAGGCGAGTTGGACGGCAACGGCATGCTGGGCAAGTCGCTGGGTCAGATTGTGGACGAGGCGGAAATCTATCAGGGTATGGAGACGAGCGAGGCGGAGCTGCTGCACATACTGGCTATCCTGCAGCAGTTTGAGCCTGCCGGAGTGGGTGCCCGCTCGCTTCAGGAGTGTCTGATTCTGCAGGTCAGACGTGATGACAAGAACCCCTATCAGGGGCTGATGCTGCAGGTTCTGGAGAAGTATTACGAGGAGTTTCTGCATAAGCGTTGGGACCGTATCCAACTGAAACTGAAGCTCTCTGCCATCCAGGTGGAGGAGCTGAAGCGCGAGATCAGACACCTGAATCCCAGGCCGGGCTCGTCGTTGGGCGAGAAGGGTGTGCTCCTGGGACATCAGATTATGCCTGACTTCATTGTGGATACGGACGAGGAGGGGAATATTACGCTGCAGCTGAACGGCGGCAGTCCTTCATCGCTGGTAATCAGTGAGGATGCTACGGAGCGGCTGAAGGAGTTCGACAAGCTTCAGGGCCGTCAGTTGAGCAAGGCTGTGCAGGAGGAAATCCGCTTTACGCGTGAGTATGTGGAGCGCGGACGTATCTTTATAGAGGCGCTGGCGCAGCGGCGCGAGAGTATGCTCCGGACGATGAACGCTATCATTAAGCTGCAAAGGCCCTTCTTCCTGGAGGGGGATGATATGCTGCTCAGGCCGATGAAGCTGGAGGATGTGGCTACGCTGGCAGGGCTGGATATCAGTACGGTGAGCCGTGTGTGCAACAGCAAGTATGTGCAGACGCCCTTCGGTATCTATTCGCTGAAGCACTTCTTCACGCATAAGGCGGTGCGGAAGGATAACCAGGAGGATGCTACCTCGCGCCAGGTGATGGCGGTGATTCAGGAGCTGATTGACGCTGAGGACAAGCAGAACCCGCTGAGTGACGAGCGGATTGCCGTGCTGTTGAAGGAGCGTGGCTTTGACATTGCCCGCCGTACCATTGCCAA
>CACYMI010000035.1 GCA_902775385.1 uncultured Bacteroidales bacterium | reverse complement strand
CCACCTGTGCGATAGCCTTCTGAACCTGAGCGTGCCAGTCGCGTGTGCCGCTCTGGAAGCGCGGGTGACGGTCGAAGATGGGCGTCATCCTGCAGATCAGAATGCGTGCCTCGGGGTTCACCGTGCGGAAGGAGTCAATCAGCGCCCGGTAGTCGGGGATGAACTCCTCCTTCCAGTCGGGCCAGTCGCGCGGGTCCGTGTCATTCAGTCCCAGGTGGATGACCACCCAGTCGGCCTTGAAGTCCATCGCCTTACGGAACTCCTCCTGCTGCACGTACGGCCTGTGTCCGTGAAAGAGCAGTGTGGCCCCCGACTTGCCGAAGTTACCTACCTCGTACCCGTCGCCCAGCATCCGTTGCAGTTGGGACGGGTAACTGTCTGTCTTGGGGTCGGCCAACCCGTAGCCATACGTCACGCTGTTGCCGACGCAAGCCACCTTTACCTTCTGCGCTGCCCAAGCAGCGGAAAGGGAGCAAAATGCCAAAAGAAAAATGATAAATCTATTCTTCATTCTTTCACTCTTGACCTGCGGTCGAGCCTGCTCACGCTCGGGATAGTTGAAGCAAGCTTCACTGGCCCCCGTCGTGAGTGGGGACTCACTCCCCTTTGTGAGGCCGCAGCCACATTCAGTGGCTACTCTAAAGACCTCAGTCGCCTCTCGCTCAATCGCAGCCTTCATTCTTCATTCTTCACTCTTCACTTTTCACTTAAAACTCGTTGCAATGCTGGAAGAAACCTATCTCATCGAGTTCTTTCTTGAGTTGAATCTCTTCTTCTGGCGTGATGTTCTGGAACGGAGTACGGTTGGGGCCCAGATCCAGGCCGATGAGCTTCATGATACGCTTGCCCCCCACGATGTTGCCGCGGAAGTGGCAGATGATGTTGATGACCTCCTGGCTGTAGTTCTGCAGGGCACGCGCCGCCTCCAGGTCGCCACGGTTCCATGCCTCGATGATGCCCACCAGGTTCTTGCCGTTATAGTTGGTGGTGCCGCCTATGCCGCCCTGGGCGCCGCCCATGGCCAGGCAGGGCAGGATGGTCTCGTCCTGACCGTGCAGCATGTCATACTTGCCGTTCTTGTACAGTCGGCACTGGTTGTACTCGTACATGCTCTCGAAGGTATATTTGATGCCCGCGAAGTTAGGGATGCGGCCGTCCACAGCCTCCAGGAACTTAACCATGGGCAGGAATGCGCCGTTGAAGGCGGGGATGTGATAGAAGTAGAAGGGCAGCTCGGGCGCGCCGGCGGCAATCTCCTCGCAGTACTTCACCAGTTCCTCGATCCGGCCGATCTTGGGGAACGGGGGCGCCATGGCTCCGATGCCCCAGGCACCGATCCTCTGGGCGTGCTCGGCCAGGCGGCGGCTCTCGCGTACGCAGCAGCTGCCTACATGCACTATCACTTTGAAGCCCTCGGGGGCGGCGGCCATCCAGGCCTCGGCCAGCTGCATGCGCTCGTCGGGCGTCAGCATATAGCCCTCGCCGCTGCTGCCGTTTATGAATACGCCTTTCAGGCCGTTCTTCTGCAGCATCCGGGCATAGGCGGGAATGGGTTGCAGGTTCACATCGCCGTTCTCATAAAAGGGGGTGAACGGCGCATCGATAAGTCCGGTTATTTTTTCCATAATATTAATATTTTGTAATTAACGGTTTCAGGGGAGGGAGTGTCTCAGGCAGCCATTCCGGCGTGTAGTCCTTGCCCGTGTTGACAGTGCCGAACTCCAGCTCCGGTCCCCAGGTAGGACCCGCCTTCAGCGGCACGATGGTCTCATTGACCTTGGTAATCTCCACCTCGGCAAAGCCCATGCGGACGATGCCCAGGATGCGGGCCGCGGCAACGCTGAGGTCGATGCAGTACTTGCCACCGAAAGGACCGCGGTCTGTTACGCGGACAATGACCTCACGGCCGTTCTTCCGGTTCCTGACCCTGAGGCGCGTGCCGAAGGGGAAGGTCCTGTGCGCACAGGTGAGGCTGTCCTTGTGAAAGCGTTCCCCGTTGGCGGTAAAACGGCCGTGGGCATCGTACCATGAGGCTTTGCCCTTGATGGTCTTGGGGGATTCTTCAGGATGGGTTCCAGCCAGGGCTTGTGGCAGACCCAGGCATGCCGCAATACTGAGAGTCAGGCATATGAAAAGACAACGTTTCATGGAAGCGGTATCGTTTAGCGAGTGCAATTTCGGCCTTTTTTCCTGAAATGCCAAATTTTTTGACGCTTTTTTTCATTGTACATTGAACATTGAGCATTGAACATTGGTTTAATTTGAAGAAAAAATCGTAATTTTGCGCCGTTTTTGTGAGAATTGGATTCTATGAAACCCCGTAATATAGTGTTTTTTATCATCTGCCTGCTGGCAGGTCTGGCTTTGCTGAGTGTGCTCTTCCCCCGGGGAGGGGTCAGGATAGGCGGAACCACATTGCGTTTCCCCGCATTGGCGGAGGTGCTGGATGTGCCTGAGGAGCCGGCCGACACGGATTCGGTGGCGGTGCTCTCGCCCGAGGAAATTATGGAGCAGCGTCTGGCTGCCCTGAAGACTGAGAAGATGGAGGAGTTTAACGCCTACTGCCAGAATGACCCCGCCCGCCTGTACCTGCCCGGTGATGACGAGACGTATCTGGACGCTTTCTTCCGGAAGATGCAGGATGCGGGCAGCAGACACCTGCGTATTCTGCATTACGGCGACTCGCAGATAGAGTGCGACCGTATCACCGGTATCCTGCGCCAGGAGTTTCAGGAGGAGTTCGGCGGCTGCGGCGTGGGACTGATTCCGGCCCTGCAGACGGTTCCTACCTATACCACCAGCCAGTCCCTGACGGGGGAGGCGGAGCAGTTTATGGCCTTCGGTCCTGCCAACCTGCGCGGAAGCGACGGATTCTACGGTCCGATGGCTAAAAGGACGGAGGTGACGGGGGCTACCGTCAGTATATCCGCCAGGGGCGGGAAGGACTACTCACATGCCGCCTCGTTCAATAAGGTTACCGTGCTGACCAGGGGCGCAGCCCGACTGACACTGACGGTGAAGGGGGATACCGTTGCCCTGGATTCGGCAAACGCAGGCGAACTGCACTTCTATACGGCCAGTCTGAGCAGGGGAGCCTCCTCGGCCACCCTGGGCGTAAACGGCCATGCCTCGATACTGGGCATCCAGTTGGACGGCTCCCGGGGCGTGAATGTGGACAACCTGCCGATGCGCGGCTGCTCGGGACCTGAGTTGCTGAAGGTGGACCGCGGCTCCATGCGCCCCTTCTTTGCCCGCGAGAATGTGGGCCTTATCCTGCTGCAGTACGGTGGCAACAGCATCCCTTACCTGAGCAGAAAGGCGCTGCCCGACTATAAGGAGCGCATCAAGAATATGATAGGTATGTTCCGCCAGCTGGCTCCCGAGGCCGGGATTATCTTCATCGGCCCCTCGGATATGGCCAATGCCGACAGTACGGGGACTGTGACAACCTATCCCGTCCTGCCCGAGGCGGTGAAGGCGCTCAGGGAGGCGGCCAACGAGTCCGGCGCTGCCTTCTGGAATATGTATGAGGTGATGGGCGGCAAGGGCAGCATGAGCAAATGGGTGAGTGCCGGTCTGGCCGGTTCGGACTACGTTCACTTCACTCCGGCAGGAGCCAAGAAGATGGGGCACATGCTGTATGAGACGCTGCAGTTCTACTATAAGTTTTACCGGTTCCGTTCAGGACAGGACAAGGTGGAGCTGCCTGAGGAGGATTCCCTGAAAACAGATACTGTACGATGAAGAGGCTGCGTGCTATCATACTGCTGGTGCTGTTGACGGCCTCGTGGGCCTGTCAGGCCGAACGGCTGAAGTGTGTGGACATAGACAGCTACGACCACGTGAACTATGATGCCTGCTATCTGCAGTTTCCCGCCCGGCATCACCGGTTCGAGGCGCTGTACCGCAAGATAGAGCATATCCGCCGGGGCGGCACGGGGGTGGTGAATATCCTGCATGTGGGAGGAAGCCATGTGCAGGCAGGTGTTATGAGTCACCGCCTGAGGTGCGACTTTGGGCAGATGATGCCGGGAAGACCGCAGAGCAGGGGGCTGATGTTCCCCTTCAGGGCCGTCAGGACCAATGCGCCGAGGGATTATGAATTCAGTCCGTCCGGTATATGGAAGGGGGTGCGCTGCCTGGACAGAACGCTGTCCTGTCCCCTGGGTCTGAGCGGAGCGGCGGCGATGACCTGCTCGGAGGACTGCGCGCTGGACCTGAGCGTGGATTCGGCCTTTGCCTTCCAGCGCCTGAGGGTGCTGGGCGAGGCCAGGGGCGGGGAGGTGCGTCCGTACATGGTGACAGCGGCAGCCGACACCCTGTGGGCCGGGCAGGCCGGCGGGGATTTCCTTTTCACCTTACCGCAGCCTGTACGCGAGTGCCGTCTTTGCTTCGATGGGCTGCAGGGTGACAGTTCCCAATTTGTCCTGCGCGGCGTATGGCCCGAGCGGGACGGGGTGGGGATGACCTATACAGGCTGCGGCATCAACGGGGCGGCTGTTCCCTCGTGGCTCCGCTGCGAGCTTTTCACGGAGGAGCTGGGGCGTTTGTGCCCGCCGGATCTGGTTATCTTCGGCATAGGTATCAATGATGCTAACATCATGTCAACGAAATTCAGTGCTGAGGCCTTCAAGGAGAATTACAGGGAGCTCATCAATGGTATCCTGCGTGTGAGTCCCAATGCCGCCTTCCTCTTTGTCACCAATAACGACTGCTGGCTCAGGGTAGGCAAGCGCCGCCATGTGTACAATGCCAACGGTCCCGTGGTGGAGCAGGCGATGACGGAACTGGCCCTGGAGTTCAACGGGGCGGTCTTCAATCAGTTCCAGGTGATGGGCGGACTGGGCAGCAGCCGTGAGTGGGTGATGGCCGGTCTGATGAACAGGGACCATATACATTTCCTCTCGTCGGGCTACCAGCTGATGGCCGACTTGATTTACAATGCCTTTGTGCAGGACTATAATGATTACATCAGATAGAGCATGATATTGCAGGATTTCATACAGTATATTCAGAGCGTCTTCGCCTTCGACCCCGAGACGCCGCTGCTGTTTACGCAGTTCCAGTTCTGGGCCTTCTTCAGTCTGGTCTTCATGGCCTTTGCCGTTTTCCAGCGCCGTGCCTGGATGCGTAACGCTTACCTCTTTGCCGTGAGCCTGCTGTTCTACTACAAGACAAGCGGTGCCTTTGTGGGACTGCTGGTGCTGGTGACTTGCTCGGACTTCCTGATAGCGCAGCAGATATACCGGTGCCGGGCGCAATGGGCCAAGAGGTGCTGGCTGACGCTGAGCGTGTGCATCGACCTGGGCATCCTCTGCTATTTCAAGTACAGTTACTTCTTTGCGGATATCATCAACCAGATGTTCGGCACGCAGCTGCAGGTTACCAATGTGGCGGGCAAATGGCTGAATGAGCTGACGGCTACGTCCTACTTCGGCGTGGACAAGATTATCCTGCCCGTGGGTATCTCGTTCTATACCTTCCAGATTGTGAGCTATACGGCTGATGTGTACAAGGGGCTGGTCAGGCCTGTCAGGAATATCCTGGACTTCGGCTTCTACGTCAGCTTCTTCCCCCAGCTGGTGGCGGGACCTATCGTCAAGGCCAGTGATTTCATTCCGCAGCTGTACCGCCGCTATTTCCTGAGCCGCAGGCAGTTCGGGATAGCGATATTCTGGATTCTGAACGGTCTGGTGAAGAAGATTGTGCTGAGCGACTACCTGGCGGTGAACTTCATTGACAGGGTCTTTGACAATCCGATGCTCTTCACGGGATTCGAGAACCTGGCGGCGCTGTTCCTGTATTCCCTGCAGGTGTATGCCGATTTCTCGGGCTATACGGACATTGCCATCGGTCTGAGCCTGCTGATGGGATTCCATCTGCCCAGGAACTTCAACTCGCCCTACAAGGCGCTTAACTGCAGCAATTTCTGGAAACGCTGGCACATCAGCCTGAGCCGGTGGCTGCAGACTTATCTGTACATTCCCCTGGGCGGAAACAGGAATATCAGCTTCGGCACGCTCTTCTGGATAGCCGTACTGACCCTTTCGGCCCTGATACTGAGCGGAAACATCTGGGTCAGCATCTGTGTGCTCCTGCTGGCTGTGGCGGTTATCCTGACGGCATGGTTCTGTCCCGACCGCCGTCGTAAGATATGGGCTAACCTGAACAGTATGATTACCATGCTGCTGGGCGGACTGTGGCACGGGGCCAGCATGAACTTCCTGATCTGGGGCGGACTGAACGGTGTGGGCATGGTGGTGTTCAAGTTCTGGCGCGACAGCTCGCTATGGGTCCGCTCGCTGGGCAGCACGGTGGTTGTGGCGGTATTGTGGCTGCTGGCGACATATGTTCCCTCTCCCCTGTGGAACCTGTTCCTGGCATACGTCTCCTTTATCATGCTGAGCGCCTGGATCAGATGGGGATACATCAGGATGGGACTGCCCCATTGGTGGGGATGGCTGGAGCGCTCGTGGTGCATCCTGGTGACCTTCACGTTCATTACCTTTACCCGTCTGTTCTTCCGCTCGGGCTCTAACCTGGACCCTGCCATTGCCAATGAGACGGCCTGGAATACCGCTACCAGCATGGTAACGCGCATAGGGTCGGCATGGAGCGGTGATGTGTGGGAGATTGTACGGGCATACAGCAGTGTCTTTACCTTATTTATATTAGGTATGGTCATACACTGGCTGCCCGAGGACTGGAAGCGCCGCTACCGTATAGGCTTTTCCCGCCTGCCGCTGCCGGTGATGTGCCTGGTATGCGTTATTGCCGTGTTTGCGGTGTATCAGTTTGTGACGGCCAAGATGCAGCCGTTCATTTACTTCCAGTTCTGAGGCCAATGGGGGGCGCTGAGGGGCGTTTCATGTTAAGGGTTGCTAATCAGATGTGGCAGAAAGGTGAAAACTTGTTGTAAAAACGCTAAAAATATGTTTATTGTTTGCTGAAGTCGGTAAAATACATTATCTTCGCAATAAAAATAGTAACTGTTTAATCTAAGAAGTAAAGACAAATGAAAGCAAAATTTCTTTTCTTTATGCTGCTGATGTCAGCAGTATGTGTAAACGCACAGAAACACGAGTTCGCTAACTGGAAACGCTATGCGCAGGCTAATACGGAACTGGGCGCGCCTGCCAAGGGTGAGAAGCGTGTGGTACTGATGGGTAACTCTATTACCGACGGATGGCCGGGCAAGAGACCTGAGTTCTTCAAGGAGAACAAGCTTATCGGCCGCGGTATCGGTGGTCAGACCAGCTATCAGTTCCTGCTCCGTTTCCGCGAGGATGTTATCAACCTGCAGCCCAAGGTGGTGGTCATCAACTACGGTACCAATGACATCGCCGAGAATACGGGTGAGTACAATGAGGACCTGACCTTCGGCAACGTATGCTCGATGGTGGAGCTGGCCAGGTATCACAAGTGCAAGGTTATCCTTACCAGTTGCCTTCCCGCAGGTGGTTTCAGCTGGCGTCCGGCCATAACGGATGCTATGGAGAAGATCCGTCACCTGAATGCCCGTGTGCAGGAATATGCCAAGAAGAACAAGATTCCCTACGTTGACTATTTCAGCGCCATGGTGACTGCCGACGGTAAGGAGATGCGTCCTGAATTCGCACAGGACAAGCCCGGTGTTCATCCCAATGTGGAGGGATACAAGGTGATGGAAGGCCTGTTGCTTCCTCAGATCAAGAAATTACGTTAAGACTTTATATATGATAAGTGCCGTCTGAGGACGGCACTTTTTCTCCCAAATAAATCTGTAGAAACTATCATGAACGAAAACAATTATTGCCTGATTCTTGCCGGTGGAAACGGAAGCCGACTGTGGCCTGTGAGCAGAACAACACGCCCTAAGCAGTTTATGGATCTGCTGGGAACAGGCCGGACGCTCATCCAGCAGGCTTATGACCGCGTGGCACAGTTTATTGACCCTTCCCACATCTATATTTCTACTAATGTACAGTATCTCCCCCTCGTATATGAGCAACTGCCCCAGGTGGATGATGCCCATATCCTGGAGGAACCCATACGCCGGGGTACGCTTGCCGCCGTGGCATGGGGGACCGTTGTGATTGCCAAGGCGAATCCGCAGGCCCGGATCTTCGTCTCGCCCTCTGACCATCTGATCATGAGGGAGACGGAATTCCAGAAGGATGTCCTCTCGGCCCTTGACTTCGTAGGCAGCCATGAGTGTCTGCTGGTGACTGGCATGCATCCCACCCGTCCTGAGACGGGCTACGGCTACATGCAGATTGATGATGACCAGCAGGTGGGCGAGCGCTTCTATCCCATCAAGTCCTTTACCGAGAAACCCAACGAGGACTTTGCCAATATCTTCCAGCAGGAGGGTAACTTCTACTGGAATACCGGCCTTTTCTATTTCAAGGTGAATGTGATGCTGCAGAAGCTCTATGAACTGATACCTGAGTATCAGGTGGAGATTCCGCGTATGATGGCTGAGGCGGAGTTCGGCGAGGCCAAGTCCGCTCCTGACTTCTTCAGTCGTCTTCCGAATCTGAATATCGACGTCAGCATTCTGGAGAGGAGCAGTAACGTATTCATGCAGCAGGGGCAGTTCGAATGGGCCGACCTGGGAACGTGGGCCAGTATTTATGACGATGCTCCGGCTGATGAGGATGGTAATGTCCTGCTTAATACAAAGGGCTATTTGTATGACAGTAAGAATAATATTATCCGGCTTTCAGAGGGCCGGACGGCTGTTGTGAAGGGGCTCAGTGACTATGTTATAGCAGAAGAGGGCGAGATCCTGATGATCTGCCCTCGTGAGGATGTGGCTGCTATGCGTAAGATGCATACAGACATCAAATTTTCCTAAAAGTATTCTCTGCCTTATAATTCCTTGCGGATAGAGGCTGCGATTTGCTCAAACTCCTCATTGCTCAGTTCCAGGTGGGGGTTGGTGAACCGCATGTCGGCCTCGCTCTGCATGGGCACCAGGTGGATGTGGGCATGGGGAACTTCCAGGCCCAGTACGCACTGGCCTACCTTAACGCAGGGGATGGCTTTCTTAATGGCAATGGCCACCTTCTTGGCAAATACCTGCAGGCCGGCCAGCTCTTCGTCGGTAAGGTCGAAGATGTAGTCCACTTCGCGCTTGGGGATGACCAGTGTATGTCCCTTCTGCAAGGGGCTGATATCCAGGAAGGCAAAGTACTTGTCGTCCTCGGCAATCTTGTAGCAGGGAATCTCGCCGGCTACGATACGTGAGAAGATACTTGCCATAATGCCTACTCGAATTTAATGCTTACTACTTCCAGCTGAACGGTGCCGGCCGGTACCTTGACCTCGGCGATCTCGCCTACCTTCTTGCCCAGCAGTCCCTTGGCAATAGGTGTCTCCACGCTCAGTTTGCCGGCACGCAGGTCGGCCTCCGTGGCGCTTACGATGGTGTACTTCATCTGTTGCTTTGTCTTGACGTTGCGCAGCTCCACGGTTGAGAGGATCTGTACGGTGCTGGTGTCCATGAGGGTGGTGTCGATAATCTTGGCCTCCATGATGGTCTTCTTCAGCATGGCAATCTCGGTCTCCAGCTTGCCCTGCCATTCCTTGGCCGCATCATACTCGGCGTTCTCGGACAGGTCGCCCTTGTCACGTGCCTCGGCAATTGCGGCACTTGCGGCAGGCCTGTCCACACTTTCCATGTGTTGCAGTTTGGCTACCAGTTCGTCGTAGCCTTTTTGTGAAATGTATGCCATTTTCTTTTTCTTGTTTTAATTTGTTTCAGTTCTTGTTTCCCGGGCTTTGGCCCTTCTTTTTTTAATACGCAAAAGAAAAAGAATCCCGGCGTGTCTGCCGGAACCCTTTACTTATCGTTTAATACGATTCACCGCTGCAAAGATAGGGATATTTTTCTATCCCTGCAAATTTTCCCTGCTGAAAAATCAAAGCAGCCTTTCAATTGCCTTCCTGATATCCTTGACGTCTTCCATCCTGGCATTCAGGTCGCAGTTGCGGTCAATCAGGAAATACGTGGGAATCTCCTGTACGCGGTACAGCTTCAGCATATCGCTGTTCACACCTTCCTCGCAATAGACGCTGATCCAGGGCAGGTGCTCACAGCGCTGCGTCCATAAATGGCGGTCCGGATCCACGCTTACCTGGTAGATCTCGAATCCCTGGCCATGATACCTGTTGTACAGCTCACGCAGCTGTAGCGTCCGCTCCTGGCTGCCCTCAAGACTGAAAGCGGTGAAGTCCAGCAGAATCACCTTTCCCATCAGGTCACTCAGTGTACGCTCCTCTCCGTTGATGTCGGGGAAGGTCATGTCAATGATGCCCAGTTCCTTTACCTTATTCTTATCTACGTTCAGTACAATCTGCCGGGCGGGAGCCTGATTCTTCTTTCCTTCTACTGTAATGTTGTACAGGTTCAGGGTACGCGGGCGTCCCGGGTACTGCTGATGCCAGGCATTGGCAACGGCACGCAGCCAGGCCAGGTCGTTCCTGTCCGCCATGGGATTGAAGAGCAGCCGTCCGCCCAGCATCTGGAAGCAGGCGAAGTAGCTGTATGTGGCCCCGTAGCGGTTCTGGATGATGTCCATCTCTACCTCTGTCTTGTACTCCTTGATCATTTGCTCTATCATGTCCGAGCGCTCCTGAACCGTATAGTTGCGGTCATCCGAAACGCGCCTGATGCTCCGCTCCAGGTCTGCCAGTTTCAGGCTCAGCAGGCGTATGGTGTCACACACGCCGCTGCCCTCTACCTTGTAGCCGAATGACATGTTCTTCAGGCTGGCATCCACAGTTACCGTCTCCGTACTGTCGAAGGCCAGGTTGATGCACTGGTTGCCTATGCGCAGGCGGTAGAACTCGGGATTACCCACGGTATCGCCGCTCATCTCATAGAATCCGTCCCCGGTAAGTTTTACGGAGTCAATCACTTGCACGCCGTCGGCCAGCGTCAGGTGTTCCAAGTACATCACCGTGTCGGCAGCATCCGTAATATGTCCCGTAACATGGAATTTCCCCTTCTGTGTACAGCTTGCCAGTGCCAGGCAGGCCGTTATAATGCATAATTTCAGTCTCATGATGTGAAAAATAATGATTTTTAGCGTTGCAAAGGTACAATTTTTATCTTGTTTTATACCTTATTATATAAAAAAGAGCCTTTAAGATGAAAATTATGAATGATGAATTGCATATTATGAATTTAAATTCCTACCTTTGCAGCAATTTTTTGACGCAATTTTATATTTTTTAACGAAAAAAGATGAACGTAATTACAAAGACAGTCGAGTTGCCTGATGGAAGAACCATCAGCATCGAAACCGGGAAACTTGCCAAACAAGCCGATGGAGCTGTTATGTTGCGTATGAACAACACCATGCTGCTGGCCACTGTTTGTGCTGCCAAAGATGCCGTTCCCGGAACAGATTTCATGCCCTTGCAGGTAGAGTACAGAGAGAAGTATTTTGCAGCCGGACGTTTCCCCGGCGGTTTTACGAAGCGTGAGGGTAAGGCTAATGATGACGAGATTCTGACCTGTCGTCTCGTTGACCGTGCACTTCGTCCCCTCTTCCCCAGCAATTACCATGCTGAAGTTTATGTTAATGTAATCCTCTTCTCTGCCGATGGTGTGGATATGCCCGATGCTCTGGCTGGCTTTGCCGCTTCTGCAGCCCTGGCTTGCAGTGATATACCTTTCGAGGGCCCCATCTCTGAGGTGCGTGTAGCCCGTATCGGCGGTGAGTTTGTCATCAATCCCACATTCGAGCAGCTGAAGGAAGCTGATATGGATCTGATGGTTGGTGCTACCGAGGAGAACATTATGATGGTAGAGGGTGAGATGAAGGAGGTTCAGGAGACGGATCTTCTGGCTGCCCTGAAGTGCGCTCACGAGGCTATCAAGCCCATGTGCCGCCTGCAGAAGGAACTCAGTAAGGAACTTGGTAAGGATGTGAAGCGTGAGTATTGCCACGAGGTAAATGACGACGAGCTGCGCGAGGCTGTTAAGGCTGCCTGCTACCAGCCCGCTTACGATGTTACCAAGCAGGGCCTGGAGAAGCATGCCCGTGCCGAGGCTTTCGAGGCTATCCGTGAGCAGTTCAAGGAGAAGTACGCTGCCGAGCACCCCGATATGGAGGCTGCTGAGCTGGAGGAGAAGAATACGCTGATTGACCGTTACTACCACGATGTGGAGAAGGACGCTATGCGCCGCTGCATCCTGGACGAGGGCATTCGCCTGGACGGTCGTAAGACTACTGATATCCGCCCCATCTGGTGCGAGGCCAGCCCCCTGCCCGGTCCTCACGGAAGTGCTATTTTCACCCGTGGTGAGACCCAGTCACTGGCTACCTGTACACTGGGTACCAAGCTGGACGAGAAGCTGGTTGACGATGTTCTGGTTCGTGAGTACCAGCGTTTCCTGCTCCACTACAACTTCCCTCCCTTCTCAACGGGCGAGGCCAAGGCTCAGCGTGGTGTAGGCCGTCGTGAGATCGGTCACGGTCATCTGGCATGGCGCGGTCTGAAGGGTCAGATTCCCGCAGACTTCCCCTATACCATCCGTGTGGTAAGTGATATCCTGGAGAGCAACGGTTCCAGCTCTATGGCTTCAACCTGTGCCGGCTGTCTGGCTTTGATGGATGCCGGTGTGCCCATCACTGCTCCCGTCAGCGGTATCGCTATGGGTCTTATCAAGAACCCCGGCGAGGACAAGTATGCTGTTCTTTCTGATATTCTGGGTGATGAGGACCACCTGGGCGATATGGACTTCAAGACCACTGGTACTCCCAAGGGTCTTACCGCCACTCAGATGGATATCAAGTGCGACGGTCTTTCTTACGAGATTCTCGAGAAAGCTCTGATGCAGGCCAAGGCCGGCCGTGAGCACATCCTGGCTGAGATGATGAAGACGCTCTCTGAGCCCCGTGCCGAACTCAAGCCTCATGTACCGCGCATCGAGCAGATGATTATCCCCAAGGAGTTCATCGGAGCGGTTATCGGCCCCGGCGGCAAGATTATCCAGGGCATGCAGGAAGAGACCGGTGCTACCATCACTATCGATGAGGAAGACGGTGTAGGTAAGATTCAGGTGAGCGGTCCCAACAAGGATACTATCGATGCTGCCATGGCTAAGATCAAGGCTATCGTTGCCGTTCCCGAGATCGGCGAGGTTTACGAGGGTACCGTACGCAGCATTATGCCTTACGGCTGCTTCGTAGAGTTCATGCCCGGCAAGGACGGTCTGCTGCATATCAGCGAGATTGACTGGAAGCGCCTCGAGACCGTTGAGGAAGCTGGTATCAAGGAGGGTGACAAGCTAAAGGTTAAGCTCCTGGAGATTGATCCCAAGACCGGTAAGTTCAAGCTTTCACGTCGTGTGCTCCTCGAGAAGCCCGAAGGCTATGTGGAACGCGAGCGTCGTCCCCGTCCCGAGCGCGGCGAGCGTCGTCCCCGTCCTGAGCGTGGCGAGCGTCGTCCCCGTCCTGAACAAGGTACAACCCCAGAGGCAGAATAAAGCCTCCCCCCCTAACCCCTCTCCCGAAAGGTGAGGGGCTTTTTTTCTTATTGAGCCTATATGCCCTTATTAGT
The DNA here is from genome assembly GCA_902775385.1 of uncultured Bacteroidales bacterium. Classification (GTDB taxonomy): domain Bacteria; phylum Bacteroidota; class Bacteroidia; order Bacteroidales; family Bacteroidaceae; genus Physcousia. The sequence continues at coordinate 2,833 of CACYMI010000035.1, read as the reverse complement.
CTTATGAGCCTTATAAGTTCCATAAAACAAATTGCCCCGAGCCATTTAAGGCCGGGGGCAATTTGTTTTTCTCCCCATAGAGGGGGAGTTAGAGGGTGTCTATTTCACAAGAACTTTTTTGCCGTTCACGATGTTGATGCCTCGCTGCATCCTGTCGCGGCGATGTCCGGAAAGATCGTAGATAGCATCTTCAGAATCGTAGATGCGGAAGTCTTCAATACCGTCCACAATGTCTTCCTCGAATACGAATCTCACCTTCACGCCTGGTGCCACGAAGCTGCTGGGTAGTTGCAGGTAAGCCGTCTGAGACAGGAGCGTCACATAATCGACAACGGGAACAAAGCCTGCACTGCCGTCCTCACCGCTATAGATGTAGTTGGTGTGGTCCTCTGTAGTGGCATTGATGAGGCTCTTCTCCAGATTGGCCTTGAAGAGGTTCATATAGTAAGAGGTAGAGGTGGCGTATGGAATCTTATAAGTCTCGCCGGGAGTACCCACCAGGAATACACCTGTGCCTGCAGGAACGTCGGTAACGTAGGTCAGCAGTATCTCGTTGGTGGCCTTGTTGTAGCCCGAAGCAATGTAGGCGCGCAGGTCGCTGCCTGTGAAGTTGAGGTCCTGCGGGCAGCTGAAGGTAGCATAGTCACCTGTCATGGTGATGAACTCCTTCGTTGAGCGGAAGGTGGCCTCGATGGTCACGTTGCCGCTGACATTTCTTATAATGTACTGGCCATCTACAACCTGTGCTGTTACGTCCTGACCATTGACAAGCAGGATAACAAGTGTGCGGTCTGGGTCATTTTCAATCGTCACGGTCACGTTGTCGCCATACAGAGGCTTTGTAGTGCTGACGGTAATGCCGGCACCACTGATGCTGACGGTATAGGTCTGCTTCTGGAAGGTACCGCCTACGACGGTATTTTCCTGAACATTGTTCACGGTGAGCATGTTGTTCACTACGCTGGCGGTCATATCCTGACCGTTAACGGTAGCGGTTGCCAACTCGTAACCATTAGCAGGAACGAAGGTAGCGGTGAAGCTGTCGCCCCATTCCACCACGTCCTTGCTCAGGGTGATGGTACCGTTCTGGGTTGATTCCTTCGTTACTGTAAACTTGAGCTTCTTGAAGGTTGCGCCGATGGTCTTTGCTTCCTTGACGTTGTTCACGGTGAGCACGTTGTTAACCACCTGAGCGGTGACATCCTGGCCGTTGAGGGTTGCGGTTGCCAGCTCATAGCCGGTAGCGGGCTTGAAGGTGGCAGTGAAACTATCGTCCCATTCCACCATATTCTTGCTCAATGTGATGGTTCCGTTTTGAGTTCTCTCTGCAACAATCTGGAACTTCTTTTTGGCGTAGGTCACCACGATGGTCTTGGCTTCCTGGATGTTCTCTATGGTCAGCTGGTTGTCCTGGAGCTGTGCGGTCACGTCCTGACCATTCACTGTTACCTTGGGCTGTTCGTAGCCTTCGTCGGCAGCGATGGCGAGGGTAACGTCCGTGTCGCGATAAACCTTGATGTTCTGTGAAGCGGAGAAGTTAGCGCCGTTCAATGATACGGTACCGCCGGTAGCCGTGGCCTTGATGTCGAACTTGGGCTTCTCGGTAAAGATAGCCTTCACGTTGATATCCTCGCGCAGACTGAAGTAAATGAGGGTATCACTTTCCGTTTCCACTGCCTCGCCGTTTATGGTGAAGCCAGCGAAATCGTAGTTCCATGCAGCCTTTGCCAAGAAGGTCACGTCTGTCTCGCGGTCGATGAGGGTCTCAGCCTTCTCTCCGTTAGCCACGGTAATGTCGCCCATAGTGATTGAACCGCCCTGAGCAGCCTCTACAGAAACGATGAACGAAGCGAAGTCAACATTCACGAACTTCTTCCATCCCTCAGCTTCTGCGTAAGCCTGACGTGTTCCGCCTGGGAGCCACAGGGTTGCACCGCTGTAGGTAGCAGCATTGAAGGCATTGTCGGCAATTGCGATAGGTGCTTGCCAAGGAGCCTTGACAGTGGTGGCGGTAACTCCGTTGAAGTCTGTGCCAATCGCTGTCACTGTGGGGCCGAACTCTATGTTATCACCAGAAACGAACATGTTTTGGTTGACGCTGCCTTCTCCCTTGACGATGTCACGACCTATATAGAGTGTTTCGAGGGCAGTCATGCCACGGCAATAGCCACCGCTGCTGTTCGTTTCGATATACTTCAGCGGGGTGTCGCTGTCGGCAAAGATAAGCTTCTGCATGGCTGTGTTCTCGTAGAATACACGATAGCCGTTGCCGCCGTCAGGCTTCGTGCCCATCACCTTCACACTGCCGGGGATGGTCAACTCAGTCAGGCTGCTACAGCGGTGGAAGGCCCATTGCTGAATCTCTTCCAGTCCTTCGGGCAGAACGATGCCGTTCAACTTCGGACAAGCCTCGAACGCACTCTCGGGCAGTACCTTCAGGTCCTTGCCCAGCGGTGAGATGCTTTCCAGGTTGCTGCAATCCCAGAAGGTACGAACACCCATCGTAGCCACGTTCTCGCCACCATCGACGCTAATTAGCTTGTCGCAGTTGTAGAACAGATATTTTGGCAGGCTGGTTGTCTTCGGACCGATGGTCACGGTGGTGACATTGGGGAAGGGACTGCTGTTGCTCTCATACACGAGATTGCGGCCCAGGTAGAGAGAATAGTCTGCCTGTGGGTTACGGAAAGTAGCGTCGTTGCCAAGGACGATGCTGCAAGGCTCGTCGCCATCTTCGAAGGTGATGCTCGACAGAGGAGTGTTGCCGAAGCCTCCCTTGCCGATGCTGGTCACAGAGCCAGGGATGCTGATAGAGCCCAAGCTGCTGCACATG
>CACYMI010000034.1 GCA_902775385.1 uncultured Bacteroidales bacterium | reverse complement strand
TCAGATAGTTTCCATTTCGTTTTCATATCAGACATCCTAAACTAATTATCTCTTTGTCTTGCTAATTGCTTGCCTGTTAGGCGCTCGATGTCCAGTCGGGAGGCGAACTTACGAGCAAGGCCGTTCTCCAAATTTCCTAAACTTTTTTAATAATTACTGCAAAATGAGTAATTTTGCCCTTAATTTTAATATGTTTTGTGATATAATAATTATTTGCACTAAAAGAGGATTATGCAAAGGTACCGTTTTTAGTGCAAATAATTCGATTTCCTCACCTAATTAATCCTAATTTTGACCGTTTGTGCCATTATTGTGCCACTAAAAATGGCATATTTTGCACAAAAAACGAGGTGTGCAAATTGTTATTTTTTCACACCTCGTTGATTTTCAGTTGCTTACGCCTACGAAAACCGATCAATACTCATCCTCGTTGAATAGGAAGTCTTCCTTAGTAGGATAATCCGGCCAGATATCCTCGATGTTCTCATATACATCGCCCTCATCTTCAATCTCAGAGAGATTCTCTATTACTTCAAGAGGAGCGCCGCTACGTGTCGCATAGTCAATGAGCTCCTCTTTGGTCGCAGGCCAGGGAGCATCCTCCAGTTTTGAGGCTAATTCCAATGTCCAGTACATATTAATTACGGTTTTAAGTATATTATTTAAATTCCAAACAGGCTCTCATCCCCGTCTCCGCACTTTCAACTCCGAACTCTCCGAAGGACAGAAGCCTTGCATCTCTATTGAAGACGCAAAGATACAATTATTTCTGTAATTATCATCCTTTATGCCATAAAATTTCATCTGTACCGCCCAAATAATTCAGGCGACAGGCCAGAACATACAGATAATCGCTCAAGCGGTTCATGTAGGCTGTCACGTTCTTATCTACCGGTTCCACGGCATCCAATGCGTAAATTATCCGCTCAGTCCGCCGGCAGACTGTTCGGCACACATGTGCCACTGCCGCAGCACGGCATCCCCCGGGCAGGGTAAAACCGCGCCATCCTGGCAGTCCGTCATTGGCCATGTCGATAGAACGCTCCAGTTCCATGATATCCTCGTCGGTGATCCGGCATCTGGCAGGCACGCTGCTTTCCGGGTCAGTGGCCAGAATGCTTCCTATGGCAAAGAGCTGGCACTGTATCCTCAGCAGACACTCATGGTCGGCAGGTTCGTCCAGGTAAGTCAGCAGCAGCCCCAACTGGCTGTTCAGCTCATCCACCGAGCCATAGCTCTCCAGCCGCAGACTGGTCTTCGGAATCCGCTTGCCGCCAATCAGGCTGGTTTCGCCATGATCCCCCGTTCGTGTATAGACATTACATTTTCTCATCAGAAATTAACTGTATAGTGTTGTTTGTTATATTTGGTATCGAATAAGGCTATGCCTATATCGTAAAGATCGAACGTCAGCACGGCAGGCAGGCTGCGGAACCATGTCCTGTGCCTGTTCAGATGATCCAGTATCAGGACCGACTGCTCACCCAGATGGCTTACAATCCGTTCGTCTGGCCCGTCCAGCCAGCACAGGTCCGCCTTCCCTTCCGGAATACACTCATATACTTCGGCTTTCCGGCATCCGGCCTGCAGATATTGCCTCACATAAGCGTGGGCTGACAGGCAGATAATCGTACCGGGCTGCCTCCAGTTACTCAGCCGTAGCAGCATGTGCAGAATTTTCCTGACCCTGAACATACACCTGAACGGCAGATTCCTGTCCAGCTCGTCATAGGCATAGTAGGGCAGGCTCATATACAGAATGTCCGTAATGAACCGGAAGGCATACGGGGAATGCACCCCATAGCCGCAACGGTGCCTGATGCGGCAAAGCCATATCAGAGGATTTGTAGTCTTGTACATTTGTATGCCAAAGTTACACTTTTCTTTTTACATATCTGCCCTTACAGGCATTTTTTTTGTTAATAAACTTTAAAGTAAAATGACATAAGCTGTTCGCGCGTGCGTACATTATATTTATTTTATTTATCTTTGCATATGTGATTTAATACCATTTATTATCAATAAAACCTTAAAATCATTCATGACATGAAGAAATTAATTACCTTTTGTTCCATGTTGCTGGCGGTTCTGTTTAGCAGTACCCTGAAGGCACAGGTACTAATAGACGCCGGTCCGGTAACAGAGTTTTCGGCAGAAAAGAAATATGTTATCCAGACACACGGCCAAGACGGCTCTACCCACTGGATGTATGATGCCGGAACGAATATCGCCGCAGATAACAAGATGGACGAGACGACCCCGGACAGCAAGTATCTGTGGGTCATTACACCGGTAGGTGACAAGTTCACGGTGCAGAACGTTAATACCAGCCGTTACATCAGTATTGACGGCACCAGCGACGGCGGCTCCACCTCCACCAAGACCGATCTTGTTATGCTGTACATTGATGTCGCCGATGGCAACTGCGGCTTCAGAAACGAGTCGGGACAGTACATAGATATGTCCTATAGTGGTGTAGGTCCGTCTTCATGGTCAGGGGGCGTGTCCGGTTCGCGTGTGCTGGTTATCTACAATGTGAACCTGGAAATCTCTGAGAAAGACATCCTGCTGAGCAAACTGCTGAACCGCGTTCTGCTTTATGACAGGTATCTGCCGGATTATGGGGACGAGACCATCGACCGTGGCACTGATATCGGTCAGTACAATGCCAGCGACGAGCTGTACAACACTTTCATCAACGCTGTACAGCAGGCCTTTGATATTGTCAACAACAATGTCGACACCCCTGACGAGGCAACATTGGCTACTATCCTTGAGACTATCGACAAGAGCTATGAGGATATCATGGCCACCCTGGTGAAACTGACCATTGCCGACGGTAACTACCGTATTGTCAGTGCCATGCAGTGGACCAAGACTGTCCGAGTTGATACGGGCGAGAAAGACTCTGACGAGAATCCCATTTACATCGAAACGGTCACTCATCCCACCAAGGCTATGTATGCCACCCTTGAGGACATGAAGGCTATGTGGGCCGACCTGGACAGTACCGATTGCCGTTATCTTTGGAAGCTCACCAACAATCCCGAAACCGGATTCATTCAGATGATGAACATTGCCACGGACGGAATTCTTGATAAGTGCTCGCAGAGCAGCCAGGCAACCCTCAGCACCACCAGTACCACGGAGATGTTCTTCGAGTATAAGGGCCGCACAGAAGACCGGAAAGTGATTGTGGCTATGCGCCCCAGTTCCGGTGGCAATTATTCTTTCCTACATACCAATGGCCATGGTGGCGGTTCAGGAAATGCCAGCAACATTGTAGGCTGGGAGGCCGGTGCCGGTGCTTCCCAATGGCTGCTTGAGCCGGTAAGCGATGAGGAAGTTCAGGCATTGGTGGATGATTATGCTCCCTTTAAGGACCATGAGCTGCTTGTCAGCAGGTACCAGAAACTGATTGAGCAGGCTGACAGCCTGGTGGAGGTGGCTACCGATGAGACACGCACGGAACTCATCACCCGGGCATCCCAGCTGAGCTGCCCGTTCGGCGAGAATGATCTGTACCCCAGTAAACTGGACGGCGGCGATATCAGTTCGCTTATAGACGGTAATCCCTCCACCTACTATCATACAGCATGGGGCGGTGGCAACGTAGAGCCCGGTTCCCACTGGCTGTTTGCCACATTCGACGAGCCTGTCGGCGGTGATTTGCAGATTAGCATGACACGTCGTACCGATGCCTATAATGACCACGTAAGTAAGATGGATATATATGGTGGAACAGATACCGAGGGCGAGCCTGACAGCTTTAAACTGCTGGCTCAGCTTTCATTCCCCTATAGCACTCCCGGAGAGTCGCTCAGGTCTGAGCTTTTCACTGTCGAGGACGCTTATCCGGTTTATAAGTTTGTTGTCACCGAGACTGCTCCTACAAGTTACAATCGCGGTTACTTCCACATGGCCGAGTTTAATATGCTGCAGGTAAGCGTGAACGAGAACAGCCAGCTAAAGGGTATGGGTGAGACGGGTGCCAATCTCGTGAGCGAGCTTGCTGCTGCCAAGACGATGGACATGGATGAGCTTACACCTGATGAATTCAATAAGCTAAAGGACGCTTACGATGCTGCTAAGGCCATCTACGTTGATCCCGCACCATTGCGTGAGGTAATCAGGAAGAACAGGAACGCTACAGAGATGGTGGTAATAGGAACCGATCCCGGTTACTGGAGTGCGGAAAGTAGCGCCGGTTCTTTGGATAATGTTATAAGGGATGCTGTCGAGTATGACATGGCCGGTGTTTACACACAGGATCAGACTGATGAATTCATTCAGCGGATTCAGTCAGGTGTGAATGATATCATGTCAAGTGCCAATCCCGTACAGGCAGGTAAATGGTATGCTATCCGTTTTGCCACTGAGGATATGTATGACCAGTACGGATGGCAGAAGTCAAACGCCGTTAATACCAAACTGGGCGACCTGTATGACAACTATGTATCTCCCGCTGACGTTGAGGTTGATGGTGATGACGAGTCGCTGGTCATCCCTGCTATGGATGAAGTTCCCCGTGGTCAGGCCCTGCGTTTTGTCAGTGACCAGATTATCGAAAGCATGGATCAGATAGCCTTCCGCTTCATTTCCTTGGGAGACAGCGCTTATGTATTACAGCATAAGAGCGGACTCTATGTTAGCGGAGCCAGTGCCGGTACGGCCCTCTCATTGGGACTCACACCAGCTATCTTCAATGTCAGTGCTGTCGGTTTGGGCAAGGTGCTGATTCACGCACGTAACCTCAAAGGTGAGGAATTCGGTAACAATCCCGTTTACCTGCATGCTCAGAATGCCGGTCATTCACTGGTGACATGGACAGCGACAGAGGTGAGCAGTAACAGCGCCCTCTTCATCTCCGAGATTGACGATAATGAGCTCAATACCCCGGATATCTATGACGGAGTGCTGGAACCTGTAAAGCCAAACAGTATGCGCATCTGGTGCTATCCTGTAGGTTTCAGTGTGACGGATGGAGAGCTTTACGAGTTCAAAGGCATGTACCAGAAGGACGATGCTTGCCACTATGCCTTTAACAGAATTGACGAGGCCAAACCCGGTCAGCCTGTCCTGTATGTGAATGGCGATATCAGCGAATTTGACAAGGATGCTGAAGATGAATATGAAACCCTTACCATTACCTCCACGGATATCGAACCTGATGCCTTGAATGACAATGGTTTGAGAGGTACCTACACCTATCAGTGGGTAACTACCGGAGCGGTAGTAGTCTTTGGCGGTAACTTCGGCAGTTGGGGTAACACCCTGGTGGAGGCATTCGGTCAGGATAATACCGACTGTACACGTGATGTATCTGCCAACACCGGTTACATTGCTCCTGAGGAAAGCGTCATTGCCGAAGATGTGTTCGACCTTGTCTTCACCATTGAAGGTGAGGCTACTGGAATTGAGAAAATTCAAAATCCAAAATCCAAGATTCAAAATGAGAAGGGAGTTTACGATCTTTCCGGAAGAAAGATCAACTCTCAACTATCACCTGTCAACTGTCACCTTAAGAAGGGTGTTTATATCTTGAATGGCAAGAAAATCGTGAAGTAACAAACATAAGGAATTAAAGGCCCGGCAACAACAAGCCGGGCTTTTTTGTGTCATACCCATAGACAAAACCCTCCCCAACAGACCCACCCCAAAGACTCACCCCGGCCCTCCCGTGAGGGAGGGAGTAACAGGGCGTTTCTCTGATAGTAATAGGCCGTCTTGCTTATAACAATCCCCCGCTTGCACATGTCCCAACTCTCCCTCCCTCACGGTAGGGCCGGGGAGGGTCTGTCGGGGTGGGTCTGTGGGTATTTGGGGCAATAAAAAATCCCTCCCCTCAAATGAGGGAAGGGATAATATTTGGCTTATTGTAAGTTAGTCAGAATTACTTGCTTACAGCAACCTTCTTGCCATCAACTACGAAGATACCCTTTGTAGCCTTGCTTACACGCTGGCCAGCCATGTTGTAGATAACACCGCTCTTAGTCTGCTCAGCAGAAATGCCATTGATAGCGGTACCCTTCAAATCAATAGTGAATGTCTTAGTATCATCATTATCGGGATATACTGAAATAGTACCCTTTAAATCTTCACCTACATCGGTAAAGTTAACATTTTTAAATGTTGCTGTACCAGTAACAGGAGCAGCCAACTTGAATCTGATAAGTTCACCGGAAGATGCCGTAAATGTTGATCCGTAGATATTAATTGAATATCCGGTAGCAGTAGTCTGTACGTCAACTAACCACTTTTTTCCCTTAAGACGATCGGTGTTCTTTTCGTAAACGTAGTCCTCTTCATCATCATCGAAGGCAAGTTTTGCACCTTCGGGAAGATCCAACATGAAACCGAAAGCACCACAGTTGAAGTCATTCTCCAAACTGATAACAATCCATTCTGTTCCATCACCCGTCACATCAAAAGTAGCGGTTGCAGCTTTAGCTGCCAAAGTCAAAGCAAAGACAGCCAGTAAAGTAAAAATCTTTTTCATAATCAAATATTTTATAGTTAGTTGTTTATTTAATTAACACTTACAATTACTGATTGGCAATGATGTTCAAGAGAGCCTGAATATCAGCAGCGTTAACCTTTTCATCACCGGTCAAGTCTGCGGCAGTACTATACTCCCCGGCAGCGATAATGTTCAGGAGAGCCTGAATATCGGCAGCGTTAACCTTTTCATCACCGGTCAAGTCACCTACCACACCCTGCTGAGCTTCCTCAACAACCAGCTTTACAGCCTTGGGTTCTGTCTGAGCGATGGTAGACTCATCTGATGCGGTCATGACAATCTTGTCAAGAGCGATTTCATACTCACCGGCTACAACTGAAGCGTCAACCTTCAATGTAACCTTGGCAACAGCGACCTTCTGGCCAGTAGCGGCAGCTGTCTCTGTCTCAGAGAAGAGAACGTTGCCATTTGTGGTAATTGCATCAGCCCAGTTCTCAGTATTCTCAACCTTCACGAAAGTGACACCAGCAGGAAGAACAAGCTCTGTCTGCCATGATGTAATGGTAAGATTGTTGGTCATAAGGATATTTACAACTACTTCCTTTCCGGCTGTGGCTGTAACTTCTCCACTGAACTCCAAATAGTTGTTTTGACGCTTCAGCGCAGCGTTCGCACTAATACAAGTGAGAGCAGCTAACAACACGAACAAAAATTTTCTTTTCATAAGACAATTTTTTTTTAGTGAATAATTTGTTTGTTTTATCTGTTTAAGTTTATTTTTTCAGTTAGCTTTTTAGGTCTAAACACTATTATACGTTGCAAACTTACACATTTTTTTTCAACCGCCAAAGATTATCATACTTTTTTTTGTTTTTTTTGAAAGAATAATGCCTTTTCTGTGCCTAAACCATGGGAATAAACCGGGGCGAGACTATATCCATCCGTTTTCTCTATACCATTTTATGGTAGCGGGTACGCCCTGTTCCAGCTTCCAAGCGGGCTGATAGCCGAAGTCGCGCCTGGCAGGCTCTATGTCGCACTGCCAGTTGCGCTGGCTTAATATATTGAACTTGTCATTGTTCAGGGCATTCATCTTACCTGTGATATGACTTATGCGGGTGCTGACCTGGCAGATAATCCGCAACAGCCACAGAGGGGCTTTTATATGTAACACCCATGGATTGCCCAGATTTTGCTGCAACAGATCGCTGAACCGCCGGCTGTTATAGATTTCACCGTCACTGAGGAAGTATGCCTTGCCTTCGGCGCCCGGTGCGTCCATACATTTATATACGGCCTGAACCACATCCATCATATATACAAAGGTAATCTCCTGCGGACGGTATCCCACGGCGAAGTCAATATGCTGCCTGATACTCTTGGCCATCATGAAGTAGTCCTTCTCGCGCGGGCCATATACTCCGGTAGGTCTGAGGATGGTGTAGGGGAAATCCTTCTGCTGAAGCAGATAGGCTTCGGCCTGAAGTTTGCTCTTCCCATAGGCAGTATTGGGCTGTGGTGTATCTGTCAGCAGGATGGGACTGTATATCCACGGATTGTCAGCCGATGGTTCCCGGACCGGTTTCTCACGGATGGCACCGAAGATACTCAGGCTGCTGATGAAGACAAACCTCCTTGGTACCATATCTTCTGCACGTAGTGCGTCAATGAGATTGCGGGTGCCATCTGTATTGGTGCGGAAGAAGTCTTTCTCATTCAGACACTTGGTAGCTCCGGCGGCATGCACCACATAGTCCCATCCCTTGCCGCCCATCTGCTCCTTGTACTGATTAAGTTGCTGACGCAGCAGGGTAGGATTGGAGAGGTCGAGTCGGGCAAAACGGATACGTTCGTCCTGCAGATACCCCCGGCTGCTGGTGCCGCGGACACCGGCCCAGACCTCGAACCCCTTATCCAGTCCTTCCTGGACAATGTAACTGCCTATGAAGCCGCTGGCTCCGGTTACCAGTATTGTCATTCCTCTTCTGTTATTGTCTCCTCGTCCTCGGCAGGAGTATTGCCGTATGATTCCAGATGATACATCTTCAGCATCTCAGGACTGAGAGACCTGTCGTACTTGCCCATTGTGAACTTGGGAGGTATGTATCCGCCCAGATCCTGGCGCTTGTAAGGCGCGGCTGCACCTGGCATTACCAGACGGAAGTCGATGGTGTTCATGATTTCACGATTGTTGGGAATCTCAAGAACACCGTCAACGGACTCGATACCCCAGGGATTACGCATGGAGAAGCAATACTTGTCGGGATAACGGGTGTACATGGCAGTAAAGGCATGGCCTGTTACAGTCTTCAGTGTTCCGCAGAGCAAATCACCCTTATTGAAACCGCCTACGCTGATCATACCGTTCTTCAGGGCATAATCCACTATCATGGTCAGCTCACCGTTAAAGAACTTTCCGGGACTGATGGCCCAACTGTCACCGTCACCGGTGAATGGGGGAGCAGCATGCTCTGTACCGATACCGCCCAGACCACCGGTCTTGAAGCAGGTCAGCCACTTCATAAGTGCCTTCTCCATGATACTTGCCCAGTTGAACTTGCCGTTCTTACCGCTTACCTGCGCACAATCGCCATTGCTCTTGCACAGCAGCTTGTTGTCCACGGCCACTTCTATGGGATTACCCTGGGGGTCATACATCTTCACCACAAAGGAGGTGGTGCTCTTCTGAGTGATAATGCTCTTGATAAAGTCAGGGTATATATAGGCTAATGAGGCAAACACCGCACACATGCAGCAGTCACCGATAGCATGCTGATTGACATCAGCAGGGGTGGGTGTGGCATTGTTCAGGGGATACAGACTGATAGTCTTTGCAGTCCAGCGGTCAAAGGACTTGTCGGCATCTGCCAGCGACGGATCAGGCTGGTTGCTGGCGTCTGCCAGCCATGCAAGCTGTTCTTGGGTAGCAGCCGCAAATTTGGCATAATGGTTACCCATAGGACTTGTGTTGGAGTGTGAGGAACCGGACTTTAGCGCCCAGACCTTGGTAGTATCCGTGTACTCCGCGCGACTGGGGTAGGGAACAGGACTGAGGGCATCATGGGCTGCAGCCTGTGAGTTATAGAACTGGCGGGTAATGCTGCCGACCTTCAGCACCAGGATTTTATCCTCCTTGGCAATAATGGTATAGTTGCTGGTAGTTGCCGGCTCGCGGGGCACTGCCCTAAAGGACATCATATCCTCGGCATATTCCAGGTCATATATTTTCTCTTTACCGTTCTTGTCAATCTGCTTCAGGACGGTACCGTTGAAAATCCATTTTTCCTCGCCATACATTTGGGTAGTGGATGAACTCATGACACGCCATCCCAGATACCAGTATCCGCTGATCTGCCCGGGTAATGACTCCGGCATGAACTCCAGACTTTTAATACGTTTTACATCATAGGAAACAATACTGTTGTCCTCCAGCGTAATATCCAGGCGCTGGGCAAAGGACATCATACTTACCATCAATAGGACGGCACTTAGAATAAGATTGTGTTTCATCGTTTTGCTGTTAATTTCTGTTATAGGAATATGGTAATTACTCTATCACTGCCGCATAACCGCCATTCTTCATCATCCTGATGTCAATGGTAGTGGATGCGTTTACCTGACGCTGTTCCTTGTTGTAGTGCATGGCCTGCCAGTTGGCATTCACACCGTCCTTATAGGCGGTAAGGGTATGATTGCCGGCACCCAGGAAGTCGAGCTTCACACTGAAAGTACGCTCGTCCTGATCACCGTTGCAAATACCGCCGATGAACCACTTGTTGCCCTTGCGTTTGGCCGTAATGACATACTTGCCGGTTTCGGCAGCCAGGCAGCGTGTCTCATCCCAGGTGGTAGGAACTGAGGCTATGTAACGTGTACAGTCATCGTTCTGATAGTAGCGGGTAGGATTGTCGGCCAGCATCTGGATACCGCTCTCCAGCACTACATACAGGGCCATCTGGAAACAGCGTGTACCCATCGCTCCGCTGTTGGGACGGTCAGCACGGAAACGGTCAGGCTGCATATTGTTCATACCGCCGGGCGTGAAGTCGGCCGGGCCTACCGCATTACGGATGAAGGGCAGGTAGGTGGTATTCTCAGGACGGCAGCCGCCCATCTGTTCCAGACCGCGGATACCCTCGTATGAGAGGAAGTTGGGGTATTCGTACTCCAGTCCGGCAGGAGTGAAGGAACCGTGCAGGTCCACCACCAGCTTATACTTGGCAGCCTCGGATACCACGCGTTTGTAGAAGTTCACCATCCACTGGTCGGCATGGTCCATGAAGTCAATCTTCACACCGGCAACGCCCCATTCGGCATAGGTCTTGAAGAGGTCCCAGTGCTGCTCAACTGTCAGCCAGGGAAGCCACAGGATAACACCCACGCCCTTGCTCTTGCAATACCGGATCAGTTCCTTCAGGCGCAGTTCATCATTGCCGGTAAAGGGATCACGGGTATCCTTGGCCCAGCCCTCGTCCAACAAAATATATTCCACACCGTACTTGGCCGCGAAATCAGCAAAGTAGGCGTATGTCTCATAATTGCAGCCGCACACAAAGTCCACGTCGGGACCGAAGGGGGCGGCGCCGTTCCACCATTCCCAGCTTACCTGACCGGGCTTGATCCAACTGGTATCCGTAAGCACAGGTTTACGGGAAAGCTGCAGGGTAATCGTCTGTTCCACAATACCCTTGCTGTCTGTACATGCCACATAGCGCCAAGGGAAGGAACGTGTACCTGCGGTTTTGGCAATGTAATTGCCTTCCTCAGTAATAGTCTCGCTGCGGTCACCCCTGGGTTCCCACTTCACAGGAGCCTTGGGATAGATGGCCTCAATGCCCTCAGCTGTAGGCTGCAAGAACAGGCGGGGATAGTCATCCACATCAGCCTCGCCCATCAGTAACTGGCTGTCATCGGGACCGGAGAGCAGACAGGGGATGGTAGAAAGCTTGCGGTCGCTCTGGTTCCACTGCTCCAGATTCTCATGACGGTAGGCCTCCTCAAATGAGGTATTGAAATTCCCTGTGGGCTGACGGTGTGCGATATAACCATCGCCGGGAACCAGGGTAAAATTATCCTCCTGAACTTCCACATCACCTTTGATCTTCGTTACAAAGCGGTAGGCAACGGCATTGTCCATCACGCGCATCTCAACCTTATAATTACCGTAGGACAGTGTGGCCTGCGTATATGAACTCTCTACTGTGCTGAATTTAACGGGTACAACCGGCTGGATGGTCTCCTTTACGGCAGTTGTCTTAACGTTCTTGAAAGGGGTGATGCCGGCATAGGTCTTACCGTTTATCTGCATGTTTACATCCTTTAGCGTGTAGAGTGCCGTACCATCCTTGGTAACTGTCCAGCCTAAAGGACTTTGCCGCAGTTGAACGTGGATCCTCCCGTTGGGCGAAACAATCTCTTTATCCTGTGCGGCGTGTCCTGCAAACGAGGTGACAGCAAATACTATGGCCGCTACTGTCAAGTTTTTCATAATGCTCATATCTGTGTAATAGTTCTCTTTTTACGCTAAATTATACCCAAATACCACTAATTATATACATAGTTTGCCGCAAAGATAACAAATATAAATCAATCTTTAAAACATTTAATCTTTTTTTACATAAGTTTCAGGCGCTTTACCTGATCAGAGGTTAGTGAACGTAAAAGGCAGCCCCCAGGTTTTGGGAGCTGCCTTTTTATTTAATAAGGTATGGGAAATCAGTCGTGCCTGACTACCGTCCACCGTAGTGGTATTGTCAATCACCAGGCTCTCTGCCAACATGTTGGCTACCTGAGCCTCTTCAATCTTCATTGCTGGTTTAAAATATCTTTTCATAACGGATGGACCCACCCCTTCCCCTCCCTTGTAGGGAGGGCTTTATAGATTAGGGGTCGTTATAGGGTCATTCTTTTGATTGTTATTAATACTATTATCATTATGGTTGAGGTAAGACTATCCCCTCACCCTCCCTGGGGAGGGAAGGGGAGGGTCTTTTACTTCAAGATCTTCTTGCCGTTCACGATATTCACGCCCTTCTGCAGCTTGCTGACGCGCTGGCCGGCCATGTTGTAGATAGCAGCATCGTTAGCGTTTCCGTTAGCGTTAACGTCAGAGATAGCGGTCTCGTCATCACCGAAGAAGGGATAGAATGCCTTAACTTCCTGACCGCTGCTGATTACAATGTAACCCTTACCGGCAGGGATAACAGAAGCAGGAGTAGCCTTAGCAAAGCCGACCTTATTGTCAAGCTGAGCCAGAATGTACTGAGTACCGTCAGCCGTAATGCCGTCAGAAGCTACGAGTTCATTGGCTACGTTGTTAACTGCATCGGTAGTAACAGGTACTCTATATGTACCTTCATCAGCCTTTACAATAACTGCGGCACCAGCAGGAACCTTAGTAACAGCATCAGAGAGCTTAATGTATTCGCCATTGAGTGTAGCAGCATGAGCTGTAACATTAGCACCAGTGAAGTCAACATCAAATGGAGCAACGAAGGTTGCATAACCGGTCTCACCTACTGCGATGGGAGCAGCCACCTGAGCCTCAAGGCTGAAGTCGCAGTATGCACCACCCCAGTTCTGCTCAATGTAGATAGCTACAACATTCTCACCTGCAACAAGCAGTGCGGGATCGGCATTATATTCACACCAGTCAGTTCCATCGGTCCAACCTGGTTCCTCTGCAATCTTTGTACCATTGATGAAGATCATAAAGTCATCATCGTGAAGAGCTTTTACAGTCAGTTTAGAAATTGTAGAAGGATCGTCAACATAGAAAGGACGACGGAACCAATAGGTATTGTATTCATTGAACCAAATGGTATTAACCTGAGCACCCTTACGGTTGCCATCATTATAGCCATTTGTACCAATAGGCATCATCAGTTCATCCCATGCAGAGTCGTCGAAGTTGGGGGTGTTCCAACCAGCTTCAATTTCTACATCGTTTTCTTCTCCAGCCTTGTGACGGAACTTGATAGCGTAGGAATCAGTCTGGCCGTTAGCAAGAAGCGTAGGCTCGGAAATCTTTGCACTACATGCTGTGCAGACACCATTTTCGTATGTGTGAGGAAGCATCTCTATGGGCTTGCTTATAAGGGCGTGACAGTCATTACATTCGTAAACAACCTTGCCCTGCTTTGTACAAGTTGCGTCAACACGTAACTCATTGTTTTCAGCAAAGTCGTGTGCCTGAGCATTAATCCAGAGCTCACTGAGCTGGAAACCGTTTACAACGGCGGCTGAGAACTTGAAGAACTTGTATGTCTCAGTGCCATTAACGGGGATTACAAACTCTTCCTTGTTTACTGCATGAATTCTGTAAGCATCGTAATCGCTACGCTCATCAATAACAGTCCAGTTCTGGTTGTCGTTAGAGCCTTCGAGCTTCCAACTGCGTGGATTGCGTTCGGGATAGTTGTAGGTATCACCACCTGTTACGAATGAGTACTGCTGAACAGCAACGGGCTCGCTGGCAATGATAATTGCCCACGCGTCACCTGTACCGGAACAGCCGAACTTGGTTCTGGCATCATTATCAATGAGAGCAGAAAGAGGAGAGTCACCCCAGCCATTACCGCCAGTTACGATGGCATAGCCTACACCGTTAGCATCGCGGCGTACGTAGTTTGGCTCAGAAACTGTCAGCTCATAGCTTGCGGTCCAACCCTGATCAGCATCAGTGGTTACAGTAATAGTCACCTTACCGGCAGCCTTACCTGTTACAGTACCGTCGGCAGCAACAGTAGCCTTGCTCTCATCAGAAGATGACCATGTATAAGTAGCACGTCTCTTTATTATAAGTAAGGTATGACTGATTCTCCAACTTGCCAAAACCATAGCCGTCCCAGTTACCGCGTACAGGTGTCAGGAATGTCTTGGTAGCCTTGTCATAATAGCCAAAGGCACCATCGTGACGCATTACAGGCTGGAAGTCATAGACAGTCTCACCGTCTTCCTTGATAGTAAAGTAGTAGATACGGCCACGGAAAGGATTGTCATTGCCTGGATTAGCAAAGAGAGAAACTTGATTAGTTGAGGCATTGAATCCCTTACGTCCTGTAGAATAGTCTGTACCATTGACGTTGAGATTACCCAGTGAAGCAGCTACCGTGATATCCTGATTATGGCCAGGGTATGGAGCGTGGTTATCGTTGACGTAGCCACCTACGAAGTAGCCAAAATCTACCCCATTGCCATTTTGGTAAAGGGATATACCACTGTCGGAGCCGTTACGTCCACAGAAAATGGCACGCCATCCGCCGTTTCCATAACTTTGGAACTTTGTGTCAATTTCTGAGCTTGCTTTAAAGTAATATGGGGTGGTGAACACATTCTCACGAGCTGCACCTGTACTCTCGATGTATTCAAGAGCCGTGTACTTGTTGGGATCTACCCAGTCAATATCATATTTCTGAGGATAGTCAACAAATTCTATCTTAAGGTCATCAAAGTGGAAGTAGAAATCCTTGCCATCATTTCCTACGCCGAACTGAATAGCCATAACAGCTTCTGTTCCGTCGGCCGTGAAAGTGAATGAATAGGGATGGTTAGTCATAGCTGCCTGAGGAAGTCCTACAAAACCAAGTACAGCTCCGCTAGCACCAGAAGGAACAAGCTCTCTGCCGAAGTTTTCATTGTTGGTGACAAAAACAGGAATTTGAGTGTATGAACTCCAAGAATCCCATCCATTAGATGTGAAATTGAAGGATACGCGATAGGTCTCGCCCTTAGTCAATCCTGCAATTGTACACTGATAAGGCTCCCAACCACCTTCACCTTTATATGGATTAAAGAAGTTGTTATTGCCTTCGTTAGTGATGTTGTTGTAGGTAGCATCGTAACCAAAACGACACTTCCAACCACCGCCATTACCTTCACGTCTCATGTCTTGATAGTTGGTTGCAGCGATGGGCTTATATACAGAGCCAAGGTCAACCCACTCTGTTCCATTCCAGTTGTATTCATGGTTGTCGGCTGTATTGACAACGAGCTTACCAGGATAAACAGTGATGCCTGCATCACTTGCCATAGCCTGACCATCAGCGCTCAACTCGAACTCACCTTCCACAGGAGCATAGAAGTCGCCTGTGAGTTTGTCCTTCAATCCGCCCTTACCTTCACTATTAACTGCAGGAACAAGATCCATTACCATAGTCTCGCCTTCATAAATCTGCAGACCGTAAAGGGTTGCGTATGCGTTACGACAGTCTGTGGTCTTACCGCCACCAGGAACGTCCTTATTCTGAGCGAAGACATATAGGGGAGTCTTGCAGTCTGCGGTCTTGGGAGAGTCGGTTATTGTACCTATGAGAGTAGTACCATCAGCCTCGAAGATATCCATCTTGCCTGCACCAGCATCCAGAACAGTGACAATCTTCCTGCCATAAGCCATCTTCTCCTTATCGCCAGTCTCACCACCGAGGTTAATGGTAGCATTGGTTGTGAAGAAACAGAAGCGATCCTTCCAACCATTATCAAAGTAACCACAACCATAGATAGCTTTCCAGTTGGGACCTGTCTCTGCTTGCAATGTGCAAACAGCCTTTGAGTTTGCCTTGGGAATGTAATTCAAGTTGATGTAAGGAATTGTACTCATCGAGGTGTTGGTCTTGATGTACTCAATCTCCTGAACGGCTGTAGCGCCTGCAACCTTCAATGTATTGACTTCGGGATAAAGACCAAACTCTTCATACTCACCAAGGTTGTTCAGAGCGTAGTACTTTCTTCCTGCCATATCGAATACGTAAGGGTCAGTGCCATTATAAGCGTCAATGCTCTTAATTGGTGTTGCCTCAAAGGGACCTACTAGAGGGTCTCCACCAGTAACAGGTACATCAGGGATGTGACCCTCATCCGGTGTGTAATCCACCACAATCTTGGTCAGACGGAAATCACCTGTGCAGGTAAATGTCACCGTGTTTGTCTTCTCGTTCTGGCCGGGTGTCCACGTACCGCTTGCATAGCTACCTGTACTGGCAGTGGCATTTACTTTCTGGTTTGCAGGACTTGTAGTAAACTTAACACCGTTCACACTCCCTTCTCCAGCAACAGCTACAGTAATTTTATGGGTACCTTTTAGGCCCATCGGGTTGGCAACCGTGAAATCACCCGGTGTGTCATCTGCATTGGCAATAGTAGCAGTTACATGATAAGGTGACGGCTTCCATGCATAAGGCAGGGAAATTTTTTTTCCTTCAGGCAGCGTAGCCATCAGATCACTTACGCTAAACGTGACTTCGTCAGCAAATAGCTGGCCAAAGCCCAACATTAGCGTAGTGAGAAATAAGAAAAACTTTTTCATGCTGTTTGTTTTTAATTAAGTTAATTATTATAGGTTGGTTTTCTCGGTTTTTAAGTTGTAATCTTTCATACGACATGCAAATATGCAAAAAAATATCAATACCAGCCAAACAATTATATGTTTTTTGTGCCAAAACAGGTGTTTTTTATGAAGAATCATTCAAAACTTTCCATTTTACATATTGATTTCTTTGCACAAACAGGTGTTTTTTATGAAGAATCATTCAAAACTTTCCATTTTACATATTGATTTCTTTGCACTTAAAGCATAATTATGTAATTTCGCAGCGCAAAAAAACAAATTATTACAGATATTAGCCTATGAACAGGACATTAACCTTTTTGCTTGCCCTGCTGATGACAGCAGTCATGCAGGCGCAGTCAGACTACTTTACACCTTATCAGCAGACCAAGTTGCGTCTGCCCTCGGTACCTCTGATTTCCAATGACCCCTACATTTCCTTCTGGTCGCCTTACAACAAGCTGACCGGCGGAACCACCCGTCACTGGACAGGTGCGGTAAAGGCCATGGACGGCATTCTGCGCGTGGACGGGACGAACTACCGTTTCATGGGTACGATGAAAGATGTATCCTTGGAGAGCATTGCCCCCATGGGCAGCAAAGGACGGTGGCAGGCCAAGGTCAAGCGCTCGAATGTCGCAGCCAACTGGTATGAGAAGGATGCCAGTGAATCGGGATGGAGTAACGGATACGGAGCCTTCGGTAACCAGAGCGAGTATGAGGGAGTCTATACTAACTGGAATGACATATCACATTATTATATACGCAGGCACGTAACCCTAACAGAGGAGAATCTGAAAGAGGACCTGTGGATTATCTATTCGCATGATGACGACTTCGAGCTGTACATCAATGGTATAAAACTGGCAGAGGCTACCGGCGGTAACACATGGAGACAGAATGTCAAGGTGCACCTGGAGGGAGAGGCCCGTAAAGCCCTTGTAGCAGGTGACAACGTCATTGCCTTCCATGTCAACAATACACGCGGCGGTGCCCTGGCAGATGTGGGCCTGTTCCGGAACACTTTGGGATTCCATGCCGGAATGCATTCAATCGCAGCCATGGCCGATGAGGGTCCCTGGGATGCCCGCGTTCGTACAACCTCACTTTCCGGAACCACCTGGACTAATGAGGACTTTGATGATACAGGTACTTCCTGGAAGGATCAACAGGGTGCTTTCGGAACATCCGACCAGCCCAATGTGAATACCCCCTGGACGGCAGCGGGATCAGATGTGTATATCCGCCGCCGTATTACACTCACGGCTGAGGACCTGCAGCGTGACCTGCATGTCATTTACTCGCACGATGATGTATGCGAAGGATACATCAACGGACGCAAGATTTTCTCCACGGGCGAGACCTGGGTGAAGAACGTGGACTATCAGCTTACCGATGCCGACAAGGCTGTTCTGCACGAAGGGGAGAATGTGATTGCCTACCATGTACATAATACCACGGGCGGTGCTTTGGCTGATATCGGTTTGTATTACAGCACCACAGGCGAGCAGATTGCCAACCAGACCAACTGCCACGTACTGGCCACCAATACCTATTATAAATTCACCTGCGGCCCCGTGACACTGGATGTTGTGTTTACCGCACCTATGCTGATGAAGGATGTTGACCTGATGTCAACACCCGTCAACTTTATATCCTATCAGGTAACATCAAATGACGGTGAGGAGCATGACGTTCAGTTCTTCTTTGCCACATCACCTGAACTGACAGTAAACAATAACATGCAGGCCACCGTCTCCACTGTCACTGAACAGAACGGAATACGCTACATCAGGTCCGGTGCCAAGACCCAGAAGGTATTGGGCAGGGCCGGCGACATGATCTGCATAGACTGGGGTTATCTGTACATTCCCGATATCAACGGAACCGTTACCATCGGCAACAGTGCCGATGTGTCCGCCACCTTCGCCACTACCGGCAAGCTGCCTGAGTCACCGTCCACAGCCATCACCAGTACGGAAGAGTCCGAGATGCCGATGCTGGCCTTCAGCAAGGATCTGGGTAAGGTCTCACAGGCCAGTTCCTACATGATGATCGGCTATGACGAGGTGAAAGATATGCGCTATATGGGCGAAGACTACAAGGGCTACTGGGCACGCAACGGCAAGACCATCTATACCGCCTTCGAGGAACTGCGCGACCGCTACGATGAGATCATGACCGACTGTCAGGAACAGGACAAGATAATCTATGATGACGGACTTGCCTCCGGCAATTATAAGTATGCCGAGCTGCTTTCCGGCTGCTACCGTCATGTCATTGCCGCACACAAGATCTTCCAGGACAACAAGGGCAACCTGCTTTTCTTCTCCAAGGAGAACAATTCCAACGGTTGTGTGAATACCGTTGACCTGACCTATCCCTCGGCTCCCTTATTCCTTATATATAATACAGACCTCATGAAGGGTATGTGCACCTCCATACTGGACTACTGCGAGAGCAGCCGCTGGGGATTCGACTTCGCCGCCCATGACCTGGGTACCTATCCTCATGCCAACGGACAGGTATATTCTATTACCAGACCCGATGCCAGCGGCGGCTTCGCCGGCAATATGCCCATTGAGGAATCCGGTAACATCGTGGTGCTGGCCGCAGCCATCTCGCTGATTGACGATGACCTGACATGGGCCAACAAGTACTGGCGCACCCTGAAGACCTGGACCGACTATCTGGTGGAATATGGTCTTGACCCCGAGAACCAGCTCTGTACCGATGACTTTGCCGGGCACCTGGCACACAATGCCAATCTTTCCCTCAAGGCCATCATGGGTGTGACAGGTTTTGCCCTTATGTGTCAGATGAAGGGCGACCAGGAAAGCTACGAATACTACATTGGCAAGGCCCAGTACATGGCTACCGAATGGGTGAAAATGGCAAAGGACGGCGCTCATTACAAGCTGGCCTTCGACAGGGACGGTACCTGGAGTCAGAAATACAATATGGTATGGGACAAGGTATGGCAGACTGAACTCTTCCCCGCTAATGTTTTCAGGCAGGAGATGGTTTATTACAACGGAAAGCTGAATACATACGGCCTACCGCTGGACAACCGTTCCGTCTATACCAAAACAGACTGGGTTTCATGGACCGCCTGCCTGGGTTCACAGGCACAGTTCAATACTCACATGGACCGCCTCTATAAGTATGCCAACGAGACCAAGTCACGTGTTCCCCTGTCTGACTGGTACTTTACAGACAGCGGTAACTACGTAGCCTTCATCGGCCGTTCCGTTGTAGGCGGCCACTGGATGAAGGTACTGCTTGACAAGTGCGTATCTGGTGAACTGATGACAGGCATAAAAGACATTGAGAACAGCCTCACCCCTGCCACCTCCCAAGGAGAGGGGGCTTATGACCTCAGTGGAAGGAAAATAGATTCCTCACTCTTCACGCCTCAGTCCTCACTCAAGAGTGGCATTTACATTATTAATGGCAAGAAGGTTGTGATTAAGTGATAATATACCAAAAGAGACCGTCAGGGAAATCCCGGCGGTCTCTTTTTCTGTACGCCTGATAAGACTCGAACTTACACGCCTCACGGCACTAGATCCTAAGTCTAGCGTGTCTACCAATTCCACCACAGGCGCATTCTTGGTTAAGACAGCGCAAAGGTATAACTTTTTGGCGAAACTGGAAACTAAATCCTCAAAAAAATTTCGGTCTCTCCCCTAATCCCTCCCCCGTGAGGGAGGGGAACATTAACGCTAAACCCTTATCTTTAAAACCCTATCTTCAGGTATTTTACACCATGGGTGGGGATGAAGTATTCCGTATCCGTAGTGCTCAGGTCCTGCTGACGCCACAGGTCACGGACGCTCTGCAGACTCTTGATACCCATCTTGCCGAAATACTTGCTGAAATCCACACGGGCATCGGTTGTACCCACATTGAAGATTCCAACCGCATGGCTGCCGTCACTCAGGGGACGACTCCATATCTGGATGTTGCCATCCAGCACCACACGCTGTGCCTGTTTGCCCAGAATATCCTGATTCACGGCATTCACCTCGTTGTTACAGAGCAGGCTGACGGTAAACTCATCCATCTGCGCGATGTCGCAGCCTATCAGCATATTGCTGGCCAGCAGGGTCCATAGGCTGATATGGGTGTACTGCTCGTCCGGGGTCAGCCTGCTGTCACGCAGATTGTTGCTCCATCCCACCTTGCCCACTATCAGCATGTCAGGGTCATTCCAGTGTCCGGGCTGTGCATAGGGGTACAGGTCTGTCTGCTGACCGAAGCCAATGCTATAGAGACTCTCCCATGTGTCCGTGATGTCGCCTGTTGTTCGCCACGAGTTCGCATCCACGGCATGACCCCACTTCCATACCTCGGCCATACCATACTGGCAAAGGCTGTAGAAAATGTCACGGGGTTGCTGACGCAGGCAGCGCTCCATCAGCAGGTAAGGACGGACATAGCTGGCCACCGTCTGGTTGTCAGGCTCCGTCCTATGCTTACGGCCATAGCCGCACCAGTCATACTTCAGGTAGTCAACCCCCCAGCTGTTATAGCTCTCGGCATCCTGCAGCTCATGGCTTCAGCCCCTCGGAATGCAGCCAGTCGCCCAGTTCCTTCATGCTGGGGAACTTCTCATTTACGGCAATAGTACCGTCGGCATTACGCTTTGGGGCCTCCCATCCGTCATCAATGTTCATATAGCAGTAGCCATAGTCGGCCAGGCCTTTCTCAATCAGCGCCTTGGCGCTGCTTACAACCTTGTCCTGGGTGACACTCAGGCCCCAGCAGTTCCAACTGTTCCAGCCCATGGGAGGGGTCAGCGCAATCTTGCTGCCGCAACGGACAGTGAATCTCTGCGTCTGCTCACCCTTGGCGTTCCGGGCTTTCACCGTAAAGGTATAGGAGCCGGGCTTGTCCAGTTTGCCGCTCAGGGCACCATTGTCAGGGTTCAGCGCAAGTCCTTCCGGCAAATCATCCGAGGAGAACCTCATGGGTTTCTCGCCGCTTACACCGAACCGGAAGTGGACAGGTGAACCAGGGCGGACGCCATACAGGGGTGTCGTATTGAAACGGGGTTCGGCAGGTGCCGCGGGAGTAAGGATATACTTGGGAATATACTGAGTGGTAGTACTCAGGCCCGTCTTACTCTCCGTAAAGGTAGCAATGATACGCACCATCCGGTGGTTGTCGTATGGCAGACTGACAGAACGGCTCTTCCGTGTGTTCACGGAGACTTTCTGCGTCTTCTCCGCCAGCACCTTTCCGGTCTCAGGATCCTGCACCTGAACAGAGAGCACACCACTCTTGGTAGCAGCTATCTTACTGTTCAAAGTACAAATGACGTTAGAGTTCCCCTCCCTCACGGGGGAGGGGGCAGGGGAGAGGCTTGTCTCTTTTATACTGATGCTCAGATTATCAATGGTATTGGGCACACGTACGCTGACAGGTCCCTGGAACATACCGCCCGGATCGCCTCCGTTGTAAACCCTCACAGCCAGCACATTGTCCGCATCCCATCTGATAAGGTCGCTGTTGGCCTTTACACTGTACACACGCAGGACGCTCCACCTGCTTTCATAGCCCTTGGGGTCTGCGGGGAATCGGCCGGTCTTACCGATGAGCCTGCCGTTCAGATATACCTCGTCCGCATCATCAATCTTTCCCATATTGAAATCAACCGTCTCCTTCAGGTCAGACTGCTCCAGCAGGCGCTTGGGAATTGTCACATGATAGCGGTACCAGCCGTAGCCGTTCTCGCACTTTATACCCTGCGAGGTCCAGGTATTGGTATTGGTGATGTCACGCCATGCGCTTTCATCCACGTTCACGCCCGCCCATGAGACATCGTCTCCTATGCGGAATTTCGCGTTTTCAACTGACACATCCTGTGCAAAGGACGGTAATGAGATGGTACAGAATAGTACCAATACGGAAAGAATCTGTTTCATAGCTTTTTGTTATAAGGAGTAAACTTGCACGGCAAAGTTAAATGGTTTTTTATTATAAACAAAGAAAAAGCACCAGGAAATTATATCCTGATGCTTTTTCTTGATTCTTGCTTAAGAGTAGGAAGTTCTTATTCAGCCTCCTTAACGGCAACACGCTTTTCAGCGATACGTGCCTTCTTACCAGTGAGGTTACGCAGGTAGTACAGCTTGGCGCGACGTACCTTACCAACCTTGTTTACGGTAATGCTGTCGATGTTGGGAGACTCGATGGGGAAGATACGCTCAACACCAACGGTACCGGACATCTTACGAACAGTGAAGCGCTTCTTCTCACCGTGACCGGAAATCTTGATTACTACACCACGGTAAAGCTGGATACGCTCCTTGTTACCCTCGACAATTTTGTATGCTACGGTTACTGTGTCACCAGCCTTGAATGAGGGGTGCTGCTTACCGGTAGCAAATGCTTCTTCAGCAATTTTAATTAAATCAGCCATTTTCGCTTATGTTTAAAAATTGTTTGTCGATCACCGATAGGCATAACAGGTCACACTCTTCCTGCCAGCGACCTATGGGAAAGCGGGTGCAAAGGTATGATAAAAAGTTGAAAGTTGAAAGTTTAGAGTTGATAGTTTTTGCTTTTTATGTAAAATTATGTATTTTTGCGCAGAAAAAGACAATGTTATGAAGCATAAGTTAAGAACAATTTTATTGATTCTGCCACTCTTCGTACTTCAATCCGCTGTGGCTCAGCAATACAGAGTGAAGTCCGCCAAATGGAAACGCATTGAGGTAACCGGCGAATGGGATGCCATGCCCGACTCGCAGGCACTGGCCACCGTAGCGCCTTACAAAACAGGAGTGGACAGCATCATGTCCCCCGTATTGGGTATGAGCCGGGTTGCGATGAGTCCCGGCAGACCTGAGAGTCTGCTCAGCAACTGGGCAGCCGATATGATGGTAGAGGGAAGCACAGCCACCGGACTGCCCCCAGCCGACATGGGCCTGGTTAACATAGGCGGTCTGCGCAACAACATGCCGAAAGGCATTGTCCGCAGGGGGGATATCATCCTTATCTCTCCCTTCGAGAACAGTCTGGTTGTATTGGAGATGAAAGGGAAGGACATGATCAGACTGATGCAAGACATCGCCGCCGTTGGCGGCGAGGGTGTTAGCGGCAGTGTTAGAATAGTGATTACCAAGGACAATAAGTTGGTCAGTGCCACCATCCACGGCCAGAAGATCTCACGCAAACGCACCTATACAGTCGCCACCCTGGACTACCTGGCTGAGGGAAACGACAAAATGTACGCCCTGAAGAAAGCCCGTAAGCGTCATGAGATCGGACTGAAAGCCCGCGATGTGCTGATGGAAAGCGTCATCAAGCACCGCATCATCGACAGCAAGATGGAAGGGAGAATCACCATAAGTGAAGAATGAAGGATGAAGAGTGAAGAATTTGCTGCCGCGGTGAGTAGCAATCGCCCCATTTAACCCTATTAAACCCAACAAGCCCATAAAGCCCATCATAAAAAAATGAAACATACAAGATTATTATTCGTTATTCTTTTTTCAACTTTCAACTTTCAACTTTCAACTTTCAATGCTCTCTCTGCTCAGCCGAAGAAGCTCTTTATCGTTCACACCAGCGATACACATTCGTGTGTGGAACCCATTTCACCTAACTTCAGCGACACGGCCCAGGCCAACAAGGGCGGATTCATACGCAGGGTATCCCTGTTCCGTAAACTGAGGGAGGAACACCCGGACGCGATGCTGACCCTTGACTGCGGCGACTTCTCGCAAGGCAGTGTCTATTACAACCTGTATAAGGGTGAGGTAGAGGTGAAGCTGATGAACCTGATGCAGTATGATGCGGTAACGATAGGAAATCACGAGTTCGACTTCGGCCTGGAGAATATGGCACGCCTCTTCCGTATGGCAACTTTTCCCATTGTATGCTGTAATTACGACTTCACCGGCACCCCGTGTGAAGGGCTGGTAAAACCCTATATTGTAGTGGAGCGTAACGGCATAAGGGTAGGTATCTTCGGAGTATGTCCGCAACCCAAGGGACTGATTGTGGGACAAAACTATGAAGGTATGAGGTACACCAGACCTGCCAAGGCGGCTCAGCCCGTCATTGACAAACTGCGCCATGAGGAAAAATGCGACGTGGTGATTTGCCTGAGTCATCTGGGATGGACCGACGAGCCTGACCATGACAAAGATTTCATTGCGCATACCTCCGGCATTGATGTGCTGTTAGGCGGCCACTCACATACCTATTTCAAACATGAGGAGTATGTGACGGACAGGGACGGAAATCAGGTAGTGGTGGATCATACAGGCAAAAATGCCCGTTTCATAGGAACCTTCGACCTGGAAGTTGAATAGGATATAAAAAAAAGACGGTTGTCATCGCGACAACCAATCTTTCCTTAACCTTAAACTAATACCATGAAAACGCTGCAAAATTACTCTTATTTCAGATATCATGCAATAGTACCATAGCATGATTTTTATTTTTTCTTTAGTTTATTGATTTATGTCAAGAGGTAAGTGGTTAGAAGTTAGTGGTAAGAGGTTAGAAGTTAGTGGTGAGGGGTTAGAGGTTAGGGGTTAGAAGTTAGAGGTGAGGGGTTAGAGGATAGTTATTAAACATAATGGCTATTAGGATGAAACAAGCAGAATCTGTCAATAACCAACCACTAACTTCTAACCCCTTACCGCTAACCGCTAACCACTAACCACTAACCACTAACCACTAACCAAAAAAAAAACTCCCCGGAGGGAGTTTTTTTTATAAATTGTTCTTCTCGATATCCTTGAAGTACTTGTAAGTGTCAACTTTCAGCTCACCGCAGGCAGCCTCGTCACAAACGATAATGGCATGGGGATGCATCTGCAGGGCAGAGATTGTCCACATCTGGCTGACACCTTCCTCAACACCGTGCTGCAGGGCACGTGCCTTGTTGTGACCGTTCACCACGATCAGCACCTCCTTGGCATCCATGACAGTACCTACACCAACGGTAAGGGCAGTCTTAGGAACCTTGTTCACGTCATTGTCGAAGAAACGGCAGTTGGCAATGATAGTGTCAGTCGTCAAGGTCTTCACACGGGTACGTGAAGTCAGAGATGAACCGGGCTCGTTGAAGGCAATATGACCGTCAGGACCGATACCGCCCATGAACAAGTCAATACCACCGGCATCAACGATAGCCTGCTCATAAGCAGCGCACTCTGCTGCCAGATCAGGAGCGTTTCCGTTCAGGATATGAACATTCTCCTTCTTGATGTCGATATGTGAGAAGAAGTTGGTCCACATAAAGCTATGGTAAGACTCAGGATGCTCCTCGGGCAGGTTCACATACTCG
The DNA here is from genome assembly GCA_902775385.1 of uncultured Bacteroidales bacterium. GTDB lineage: Bacteria > Bacteroidota > Bacteroidia > Bacteroidales > Bacteroidaceae > Physcousia. The sequence continues at coordinate 12,441 of CACYMI010000034.1, read as the reverse complement.
TCCATGTTGAAGGTGACAACATTCTGGAAGGAAACCTTGCCGGCCTTGTTCAGGGCAATAAGCTCCTTGTACAGGCCTAAGGGTGAGGAACCTGTAGGGCAACCCAGCTTGAAGGGCTTCTCTGCAGTAGGGTTAGCAGCATTGATCTTAGCTGCGACATAGTTTGCTGCCCACTTTGAAAGTGTGGCATAATCAGGATTGATGATTACTCTCATCTGTTCAGGCCCTCTCCATACTCCCTCGTAAGGGATAGACAATCAGGGCTGTGGGTCTATGGTTATTAAAAAAAGTTGTTTGATTCTTCACTCTTCAATTTTCACTCTTCACTTTTCACTTTCCCTCCCCCTCGGGGGAGTCGGAGAGGGGTCTCACTCTTCACTAATGGCGCCTGCTGGCGCCGGTAACACCATCTGCCCGGGGGGTCTGATGTCGGAAGGTGGCGTCAGTGGGAATGTACCTGGCATTCTCCGCCTCGGTCTCGTATATGCATTTGCGGAGATCCTCCGTAGAGATGCTGACAGCATCCTTGGTAAGCTCGGGTACATTGAAGCTCTTCAGCAGCAGAATATTCATCTGCGGATCCTCCTGCGGGATGACAAAAGCCTTATGGGCCTGACCGTTCTTATCGAAATAGGCCAGGAAGACGCGGGAGTAGTTACCGTCCATCCTGCGGCTGGCAAAGGCCATCCAGCGGCCGTTACTGCTCCAGGAGTGGAAACTGTCGGCATCCGGACTGTTGGCCTGGCTCAGCGCATAGCAGTTACCCGTCTGCAAATCCTTCACCCAGAGGTCGGCAGTCTTATGCCAGATATGGAACTGGCCGTAATTACCCTGTGTGTATAGTACATATCTTCCGTCAGGGCTCACCCTGGGAACACTGATACTCCTTTGCATCGAGGCCGCATCCACTTCCACCTCAGGCTCACCGAACCTGAGCGTCTTGGCATCAAAGCTTATTGACATCAGGTTGTAGTAAATACTGTCATAGGTAAACAGCAGCTGGGTAGGCCGGGTGCTGTCGGGCAATTCAGGCTTAATCAGCGAGGAGATATCAGCCTGACAGTAATAAAGCTTCCTGCCGTCGGGAGCCCAGCAGGGGAAGGTCTCCAGATCATTGGTTGTGCGCAGGATATGCCGTACCTCATTCCGGGTCACATCGTAAAGGAGCAAATCGCTTGACTGATCCATCACCTCCACCTTCTCAGGATGATAGACGTGGAACGCCTGTCCGGTCTTATTGGTTGAGAAAGCTATCAGGTTCTCCTTGGGATGCCATGACGGATAAACACCGGCCGAGAGGATGGTACTGTCCTTCATCTGCACTTTATGCGCCTTGCCGTTCTGAACGATAACGGTACCGGCATAGTTGGCCCTGACATGGAACATCATGTCAGCTGAACTGTTGCTACGGTAATTATGACAATTGATACAATGGTTCTCACCGTCCTTGTATTCACGGTTGTTCTCGTATATGGTACGCACCTCCCAACTGGTAAGGTCACGCTGGTAAATACCCAACTGACGGTACAGCTCATAGCTGGGCGGTATCAGACGGTAGCTCAGGTAGGCATCAACAGGCTCCTCCGCCACACTCAGGGTATAGGGTTTGAAGCAAATCCACTTATCACCCCTTCTGGCATACACTGACACCTTGATGTCCGCACCTTTGCTGGCATCCAGCAGATGCTTCCATTCTGTCATATCCATCTGCACCACACCGTCATCACCAGCAGAAGCCAGCAGTTCCGCTCCCCTGCCCTGAAGATGCGCCACAAACGCGTCTGCCTGCCCGTCACGTACCATAAAGTTCAGCGGAGCGATATTAGGAGGCACAATAATATCCGTATAGTCAGGCCAGATATCCGCATTTTCCTCCAGCTGCGAATACTGTTCCGGCACCTCAGCCTTGGGCTTTCCGCAGGCAGTCAGCAAGGCTGCCATAGCAACTAATATATAATGTCTGTATTTCATTCTTCACTCTTCATTCTTCATTCTTCACTCTTCATTCTTCACTTTTCATTCTTCACTTTTAACTTCCTAATTCACTCCCGAACTTGACGTCTCCAGCGTGGTGTATCCCTTTCTGGTTGCCTTCAGGTTACCGAAGAAATAGTAGTAGGGATAGTAGCCCTTGTATTTGTCGAACAGCTCGTAGGCATGACCCGGACGGTCACTCATATAGGGTTGTACACTATTCAGGAAACTCTGTATCCTGGGAATGCGCAGGTCCATACCCGTGAAGTTCCGCTCCAGTCCCGGATTCTTATTGGCAGCCAGCAGGATACCGTCCATGATGATACTGGGAGGCGTGGTACCCACCAGCGGCTGCAGGCGTTCCACAAACTGCGGCATCAGCTTGGTGTACAGGCATACACACAGGCTGTTGATAAGCGCGTTGGCGCTACGGCCCTCCACGAGCATCAGATTGTAACCCATGAAGAGCGGTTGCTGGAACTGGCTCTCGAAGCAGTCATGAATAGGTTCCGTCAGGCGAATCTTGGCAATCTCAGGGTCGGCATTCACCAGCGAATCCTTCCCTACCATGGCACCGTACTTCTCACAGAAACCGCCCTCGAAGGGAACCTGCCGTAGTATGGTCAGGTATTTCTCGGCCAAGACCCACTCACCCCTTACGAGCGCGCATTTGGTCAGCAGCCTGAGCAGGCGGATGGTGGGACCGGTCATCACCATCTGCTCCATGGCCGAACGCATCGAGGGCTCAATGAAACCGCCATAGTAATTTCCCTCGGGCACATACAGGCTACTTGCATTGTTATGCTGTCCCTCCATACCGTTAATAAAGAGCGAGTCATAGTCAAGACGTATATCGTACATACGCTCGGCAATCTGTTCCGTCTGTACCAGTGCGATGGCATAGGCACAGGCCATGGGACGGTTGCTCATGCTGGCATTGGCCCGGGCCAGCTTCTGTATGCCCTCCCAGTCCTGGTCATACTCCATCTCAATCAGTCGGCATACAACACGCACATATGGACGCTGCCACATGTCAAAGCCCACTATGGCAGCCATACAGAGAGCGATAAGCGCAAACTGCACGCAGTTCTGACGCGGCGTCTCATCCCTGGGGATACCGACCAGGGCCGGAACGGGCTTCCGGCTGAAACTTCTGATCATGATGCCCCAGATGGCAAGCACCAGCAATACCAGGAACGGGATGCCCATGATATATCCCGCCTCACCCTCGAAGAAGATGTCAAACCCTTTATAGGTGACAGTTCCCATATAAGCCAGCGCAGGCAGATACTGGATGGCACGCCACTTCGCATTCAGTCGCCAGCAATATCCAGCCAGCCAGGAGCCCAGCGTAAGCATGGAAGCCATCAGGAATCCGCCAAGCAACGGATACTTATAGGTCATCAGCAGTGCCCGGCCCACATAACGCAGGTTACCGAAGGAACAGGACAGGATGAAATCCAGCTGACGAGTATCCGCCACCCAGAAACTGTAGTCGCGACTCAGTTGGAAGACGCTCCCATAGTACCACGATGCCCATATCAGCACTGCCGCGAAAAAGACCGGCAGCACGGGCAGGCACACTACCCGGCGCCTCTTTTCCGGCTTATCCGCTTTTACTTTCTTCTCAGGTTTGACTTTTGCCATTATTTAATTACAATTTTTTTTCCGTCAAGAATATAAATACCCCTCTTAAGTTGACAGTTGACAGTTGACAGCTGAGAGTTGATCTTTCTTCCGGAAAGATCGAAAACTCCCTCCCTATTTTGAATTTCGGATTCTGGATTTTGAATTCTTTCCAATCCGTCCGGGTCCTCCCAAATATAGGTGAAGGGGGATATATCCTCGGCATAGACATGGGAGTTGCCGTCAGGGGCCAGAACGTAGCCGCTCTCAGTCCTGTCATAGGTACCTGCCTGAACCGTTCCGTCAGTAACAGTGATATCTGCCCTACCCTCCTTTATCACAGGCTGGCCAGCCAATACAGTCTCAGAGCCCTCCTCTGTCAAATCGAAGGGTAATGACAGCGCCTGATAGCCGGAGCCGCTCTTAGTGAAACGGATCTGCTGAGCCGTAAACTCAGTGGGGACAAAGAAAGGCTTGTCACCGTCAATCCTAAGCTGTTGGGCAGTACCGTCGGCACCTACCACATTGGTATTGGCAAGCAAATCCGCCGTAGGAAGTTTCTTCTCCGTCTGTCCGGGCTTCACATACGCAATGGAATTGGCAGGCAGCGGATTCATATCGCTCTTGCCGGCTGAGCCCGTGCCATAATAATATAAGGTATGAGGAGTGGGCTTACCCTCATAGTAAGCCGTCATCTCGCCACGATACATGGCAGGACCATAGGGAACCATAACCTCATAGCCATTGGCCTCGCACGCCACGATCCTGAATCCGTCGGTCAGTTTGGAGGCAACGTATGTGGGAATGGTGAATTTCTTCTTATTGGAAAGGTACACCAGGTTCCCCTTGGCATCATACACCTTGAAGCCGATAGCGCCCGTGCCGTTCAGCGAATAGGTGGTCAAACCGCTGCTGGTAGAGGTGGTATAGTAATAGCCGTTCGTCTGGTATTCATCCACGAAGTCGGTCCACTGCCCCACATCAGCATAGCCGATAGGCACTTCCCCGTCATCGTAGGCCACACGGTTCGCCCCCTTCGGTCTCCCCTCGAAGGGACCGTCGAAGATGGCGGCTGACGGCTTGATACGGTCATCAATGAAGCAGATACTGGGAGCCTTGGGATACCGGTGCATATACGTCTTGGCATCCTCGATATCCTTCTCCGTAGTGGTAACCCAGTAGTCCGAATAGTCACCCACATAGAACTTGTCATACGGCACGAACATACCGTTCACCTCAAAGAACTCACTCAGGTCAAGCTGAGCCGCGTCACACATTTTCTTAGCCATGTGCAGGTAGTCCTGCTTACCATAGCTGATATAGCCGCCCACCACACCGTTCTCGTTGGCAAGGGTCGCGTCGTATGTACTGGAACGCTTATGGATGGGATCCTGACGGAGCATCTTGAACAGCGTAGGATAGAAGTCAGGCTTGTGTCCCTGCGCATGGAAGTACAGGTACAGCTGGAAGTAGAAGCGGGTCTGCTCCCATATATTCATACCGAACCATCCCTTACCTCTGGCAAAGTCCTCCAGGGTATCGGTCACCTTGGTTCCGCGGGTAGTGGAGACACCATGCAGGAACACATTCACATTCGAGAACAGATTGTTGCTCACCTCGGTAGCACCCACGATATTGAAACAGGCCTGATGATTGTGGCCGATCTCATGCGAGGGCCCCCAGATCGCACCGCCGCTGCTGGTAAGCTGGTCATAGTTCATAACGGTGGAAATGGTACCGTCACTGTAGTAAGTGCCGTAAGTAGAGGCATACATATAGCCGTGTGTGACAGAGAAGGCATTCCAGATGTTACGGAAACGGCCCGCCAGATCCTCCTTGAAGCCCATCAGGTCCTCCTCGCATTCCACAAAGTTGTTCCATATACGCATCAGACCCTCCACCTCACCGGTCCTGCCTATCGCATTCTTCACCAGGTTTCCTACCATCGCGAATACCAGCCGGTCACACTTGAAGTTGACGATATTGCTCTTGTCAAGCATCTTCTCATAAAGTAGTGTCCAGTCCTGGTTCGTCATACCGCGCGTATAGTCGAAGTAACCCTGCACCTCGCCGCCTTCGATGTGTATCTTGGCATCCGGATAGTTCGCCAGGTACTTCTGGGGGCTGTTCAGCTGATAGAAGATATAGACCGTGCTGGGCGAACTCAGCATAACGGCATTCAGTCCGGCATGCAGGTCAGTCGTGCTGCCTGTCTGATGGTCGCCCGGGCTGTTGCTGTCCAACACCACCTCAGCCTGCAGCGTACAGTCGGCACTGGGCTCCTCGTCCACATAGATATAGATGATATCACCGGCCTTGCCCACAATGCCGGTGGGACCGGAAAGTCTGCCGAAGCTATAGCTCATACCGCAATATTCGTTCCATGCCATCTGCTGGTAGTTGCTGTACACCTGATAGTCGTCGCGGATACGGAAGAACTTCTCGAATCCCTCCCGGGTATAGCCTGTAGATGAGGTGAAACTCTGCCAGGTATTGTTCTTGACCTTGAGCACCATCGCCTGTATATCGGTATTCAGCGCCTTGAAGTCCTCATTCTCAGCCAAGTCCGCATCAGAGAGGGCCTGAATCTCATCCTTCAGCTCCGTGCAGGCATTGTCCTTGAACAGGTTGGCAAGGGCAGCCTTGTAGGTTCCTATCTTAGCCTTCAGCTCAGCATAGTTGCTAAGGGCAGCGCGTCCTTCCTGAATGAATTCATCGGTAAGCTCCACTTCCTCAAATCCCCATGTACTGCCGGCAATATTATTCGTACTCCAGCCCACCACACGGGCACCGGCATCACAGTGCAGGCCCACACTGCCATTGTCGGTAATATAGTACAGCATATTCGTGGCGTCACTGTTACGGGTAAAACCGAATCCGGCCGCCGGCTTATTGGCCTGCGTCCTGTACTGACTGCTGAGCGTACCGCCCTGACGGGTGATATAGCGCTCGGTGCAGAGATTCTGCAGGAAATACTTGCCGGCCGTGCTCGTAGCCACCACGGTCCAGTACTGAGAAAGCTTATCGGCATTCAGCCCCTCGCAGTTGACGATGTTGCCGCTGAAGTCCTCATTCATGTACGTGTCATAGCCCATGTTGCGGATACGGTAGAACTTGCCCGCCACCGGCTCGGTGAAGTCCGACTGTGACAGCAAACCGGCCTGCACCTCCTCTAATGAGAAGTTCTCCACCACGGAGACTGTCCAGTCAGAGCCGGTATCGCCCTGGCAGCTCCACTTATAAAGCGTGGTGCCGTTCAGGTTCAGGCAGGAAGTGCCGCTGAAGTCACTCTTCTCGGAAATGTTGATGTAGGAGGAATTCCCTGAGTTATTGGGACTGTACTGAATATACAGCGTCTTGGCAGTAGCGCTGGGGGTGCGGAAATTATCATCGGAAGACAGGTAACGGCCCGTACTGCCGTTGCGCAGCGTATAGCCATCGCCCTTCCTCTCCAGAATCCACACCTGCTGCAATGAGTTGAGGTCCGCGTTCACGCCCAGGGTCTGGCTGGCATTGTCGGTAAGATTGACTCCGGAATACCTTCGGCTGGTAAAACGCACCAGGCCACCCTTGTTCAGGACGTACTTGACATAGGCAGCCCCGTCCAGATCCCCGGCTCCCGTAAAGGACACCTCACGGAACACCCAGTCGCGGTCGCTGTTCACAGTACCCTTGCTGCTGGCCCCGATCAGATTGCCGTCCCTGCTCTGCAGGTAATAGGAGGCCCTTAATGACCAGTGCCCCTCGGTTCCGAACGCAGCGAATGTGTAGGCATACTTGGCAGCCAGGGTAGCATTGGTACCGTTGTTCTTACCGCTGCCCAGATTGCAGTAGTAATTCCCCAGACCTGATTTCAGGTAATATTTGCCCTCCTCACCAGTGGATTCCAGCTGCACCAGATAACCGGCCGCCGTGGAGGCATCCAGCCCGTTCGGATTCGTTGCGGAGGCTATCAGGGTATTCCCCTGCTCCTCCTTGGCATAAGACAAAGTAGATGCATTATACAGCACATACCATTTATCCGCCTGTAATGAGGTAGCAGTCTCACCTACAGACAGTATCTTACCTTCCCAGTCCTGGCCTTGCGCCATCGACGGCAATGCTCCGAACAGTATCGTCAGCAGTAAAATCATTATCACATCTCTTTTCATAGTATAGTTTTATTAAAGTTTGTTTCTACGTCTTTTGTCCTATATCTTTATCCTACTTCTATTTTCACAATGCAAAGATAGGGATTTTTCCGGAAATCAGCGTACGGCGGGCGCTTTTTATTCTTATATTTTATCCGTTGGCGGAACCAACGGGAGCTCTCACCCCTGTCACACCCCCGTTCCCGTTCCCGTTAACGTTCCCGTTTATCCTCGGATAACTCCGGATACTGGATGCGGGTGTGGTAGATGGTACGCAGCTTGGTCTTGAAGACATCCTTGGCATCGGCAATCTCCAGGAACGAGATGGGGCACTGGGCAAAATAGCCGCTGTTAACCTGGTCGTCAATGATCTTGTCCACCATGCTGTTCAGATTCTCCTCAGTGTATTCCTTCAGGCTGCGCGACGCCGCCTCGATAGAGTCCGCCATCATCAGGATAGCCTGTTCCAAGGTAGTAGGGTTAGGCCCCGGATAGGTGAAGACACGGGCATCTACCTCCTCGTCCGGGAAATCATTCTTGAATGAAACATAGAAGTACTTGGCCAGACTCTTGCCATGGTGCGTGGTGATGAAATCCTTTATGACCGAGGGCAGCTGATACTTGTCAGCCAGACGCAGGCCGTCCTTCACATGCCGGATGATAATCTGCGCGCTCTGTATATACGGCAGATTGTCATGCGGATTGGTACCGGACTGGTTCTCCGTAAAGAAAACGGGATTCTCCAGCTTGCCGATATCATGATACAGGGCACCGGTACGTACCAGCTGGCTCTTGGCCCCCAGTCTGTTAGCCACCTCGGCAGCCAGGTTAGCCACCTGCATGCTGTGCTGGAACGTACCGGGAGCCTCCTCCGAAAGACGGCGAAGGATGGTATTGTTAATATTGGACAGCTCCACCAGCGTAACGTTCGAGGTAAAGCCGAAGATACGCTCCACAGGCATCAGCAACGTATAGGACAGCAATGATAGCACACCGGCCATCAGAATGTATATATACGTCCACTTGTCAAACCCGTTTGTGCTGTACGGACTGCCATGCACCAGTTCAATGCAGAAGTACGTGACCAGCGTAGCGACTGTAACCAGTACCGCCGAGCGTACCAGCTCACTTCGCTGCGAGAGCTGACGCAGACTGTAGATGGCAACCAGTCCCGCCACCGTCTGCGTGACGATGAACTCATACGGCCGGGTAAGAGCCATAGCGCAGATAAGGATTGATAACGTATGGGTGATGAAAGCCGTACGGCTGTCCATGAACACACGGATAAAGATAGGCAGGATGCAGTAGGGAATCACATACACACTCATCAGACTGTGTGATATCAGCGCAAAGGTAAGCAACGGGAAAAGCAGGAACTGGCAGATCACCAGCATCACGGTCCGGATGTTCGCCAGATAGTCACTGCGGAACTGCTCAAAGTAGAACAGCAGCAGAATCATCATAATGGCAATGTACGTAACCTGACCGCCCAGCTGAACCAGCTTCTCGGTGTTGCTCAGTGAGCGGGTACGCTGGAAGCGCTCCATCGACTGCAGCACGCAGAACGTGTACTCATCCACAATCTGGCCGTGATCCACCAGTTTCTGGTTAACCTGCACCTGACCAATAAAAGGCACCAGTTGCGCATCAATCTCCTGACGCTGCTGCTGGGACTTCCCGGCATCATATACCAGATTAGGCTGAATGTACTTCTCCAACGCGCAGCGCATCAGCCTGCCATGATTGAAGCGGATACTGTCCTCCTCATTCATCAGGTATTCATACGCCGTCTTCTCGGTAAACAGCTGTTTCACATAACGGGGCTGTGACTCATTATTCTCATAGAGCCACACCTGACGGATATCCTCCTTCTTCAGCTCATCATAGTCCTCCGCCCCGATGATACCCTGGGAATACAGGAACCTCAGCTTCTCGGTCAGATGAGGAAGGTAATAAGCCGGCACACGGTCCGACGGCAAAGACCTGAGGGCCTGCCTCAGCCTGACTGCCTGCATATCGAAGACCGTACGGTCCATCATGAAGTAAGGCTCATAGAAATTGTGCAGACTGTCACTCTCGCGCTTCAGCTGAGCATCACTCTTATATACGGGAAAACTGTCCTGGGCAATAATCTGCGAGTATTCCCAGGGCTCCCCTATCTTGTACTCATACTTACTATAGCCGCCCTTAGGCAGACAGACTGCCAGGATAGCGATCATACCTATCAACCCTGCGATCCTGCACAGGAACTCCTTATTACTGATTGTCCTTTGTCGGTTGTATCTGCTCATTGCTATTAATTCAAAATTATATGTTCTAGTGGTTCTAGGGGTTCTAGTTTGACTAGTTTAACTAGTCTGACTAGTATTAACTGTCAACTCTCAACTGTCAACTGTCAACTCTCAACTACCCCAAAGCTACGCTTTCCAAGTGCGAAAATACAAAAAAAAGTCTTTTGTTAGAAAAAAAATGCTTACTTTTGCACGATTTTTGATAACAATAGCTTATGCAAGATAGAAAAGTAAGGGTAAGATTTGCCCCAAGTCCCACAGGTCCGCTGCACATCGGCGGCGTCAGAACCGCGTTATACAACTACCTTTTTGCCCGTCAGCACGGCGGCGAACTGATCTTCCGCATCGAGGATACAGACAGCACACGCTTTGTCCCCGGAGCCGAGGAATATATCATCGAGAGCTTCAAATGGCTGGGAATCCAGTTCGATGAGGGAGTCAGCTTCGGCGGTTCACACGGACCGTACCGCCAGAGCGAGCGCAGGGACATCTATAAGAAGTATGTCCAGCAGCTCCTGGACAACGGCAAGGCCTATATCGCCTTCGACACCCCCGAGGAGCTGGATGCCAAGCGTGCCGAGGTAGAGAACTTCCAGTATGACGCCAGCACGCGAATGCAGATGCGCAACTCACTGTCTATGCCCAAGGAAGAGGTGGATAAACTGATAGCCGAAGGCCATCAGTACGTAGTACGTTTCCTCATCGAGCCCGGCAGGGATGTTCTGGTAGATGACCTGATTCGCGGCGAGGTACGCATCAACAGCAGCATCCTGGACGACAAGGTACTCTACAAGAGCGCCGACGAACTGCCTACCTATCACCTGGCCAACATCGTGGACGACCACCTGATGGAAGTCACCCATGTAATCCGTGGCGAGGAGTGGCTGCCCAGTGCGCCCCTGCACGTACTCCTTTACGAAGCATTCGGCTGGGCAGATACCATGCCCCGCTTTGCCCACCTGCCTCTGCTGCTCAAGCCCATAGGCAACGGCAAGCTCAGCAAGCGTGACGGCGACAAGTTGGGATTCCCCGTATTCCCCTTGGAGTGGCACGATCCCAAGTCCGGCGAGGTATCCAGCGGCTATCGCGAGAAAGGCTACCTGCCACAGGCCGTAGTCAACTTCCTGGCCCTGCTCGGATGGAATCCCGGCAATGATCAGGAACTGATGAGCCTGGACGAGATGGTAAAGCTCTTTGATCTGAGCAAATGTTCCAAGAACGGAGCCAAATTCGATTACGTCAAGGCCGCCTGGTTCAACCACCAGTATCTCATTCAGCAGCCCGACGAGGCATGGGCACCCGCCTTTGACAAGATCCTGAAGGCAGAAGGCATCAGCGCCACCACAGCACAGGAAGCCGAAGTGGTACGCATGATGAAGCTGAAGGTCATTGAGTATGTGGACGGACAGGGCAACAAGCGCAAGCGTAATATCAGTTTCCCCTCCGACCTGTGGCCCCTCACCCGCTTCTTCTTCATAGCACCCGAGAGTTTCGACCGCGAGGATAAGTTCATCCGCAAGAACTGGACAGAAAACACCGCTGCCGAGATGCAGCAGTTCAGCCAGGTGCTTTCCGGCATCCAGGACTTCACCGTAGAAGGCATGAAGGCTGTTGTGGATCCCTGGGTGGAGACTTCCGGCCTGCGTCCCTGGAACGCATGGCGCATCTGCCTGGTAGGTGCCGGTCAGGGCCCTGACATGTACGAACTCGCCGCTTTCTTAGGAAAAGAGGAAACCCTCAAGCGCATGCAGTTCGCCATCAAAACATTGAAATAAAGTCCAAGGCTTCCATTAACAAAAACCTCTAAAACCCTTGGCTGTGCCGGATGCTCTACCAGCATTGGACTATTGAGGGAGATCAAAACAAAAGGCAGCACTAATTGGTGCTGCCTTTTGCTTTATCAGTTTTGGAATAGAGGGTTAGTCCTCGTCATCTGACCAGTCATCCCAGTCAGACTCCTTTGTCAGTGCAGTTCCGCCATCAACCTTGGTGTCATCGTTGATGGGCAGGCTCTCTGCCAACATGTTGGCTACCTGAGCCTCTTCGATCTCCATTGCTGGTTTAATGTACATCATAAAAAAGCCTTATCTCATTTTTAACTTTTATCTTTTCTCTTTTAATTTTTATCTTAGAACAGCACCTTCTTACCATTTACGATATTGATGCCCTTCTGCAGTTTAGACAGCTTCTGACCAGCCATGTTATAGATGGCAGCATTGTTAGCGTTCCCGTTAACGTTAATGTTAGCGATAGCGGTAGTACCCTCCTCTGCGAAGAAGAATGCCTTTACACCGGGAGCGGCAGCCTGATAGTATGCCTTACCGGCAGGGATAGTTGTTCCGTTCTCTGCCAGATAGAAGCCTACCTCCTCGCCTTCGGGCTTAGCCAGCACATACATAGTGCCGTCAGCCTGAGTCTCA
>CACYMI010000033.1 GCA_902775385.1 uncultured Bacteroidales bacterium | reverse complement strand
TACCAGAACATCATCATCGTGACCCCGCTGTGGTGGAGTCAGATGGCTGCCATCATGCAGACTTACCTGTTCCAGAGTGCTTCTCAGATGGAAGGAAAGCACGTCGGCATGATTGTATCGAGTCATTCAAGCAGTATCGGCGGCGTGGTAAGCGACGCCAAGCGACTGTTGCCCGATGTCACATGGATGGGTGATGCGCTATGGATTAATGCCAGCAACCACTCCAATCGTGCCTCGCTAACAGAGAACTGGCTCAAGACGCTGAATTTCGCAGAGGATAATACAACTATGGATAAAATGTATATCACCATCGGCGGACAAACGCAAAGCGTTACGCTGGCCGATAATGACGCAACACGCGAGTTGGTTGCCGCACTTCAGAACGCGCCCATCACAGTAACGCTCAACGACAACAATTTCGAGATATGGGGCTCTTTGGGCAGATCGCTGACAACGAAGAACGAGCAGATGACAGCCCAGCCCGGAGACATCGTACTCTATAACGGCAGCAACATCTGTATATTCTATGCCAGCAACTCTTGGAGCTATACACGCTTGGGGAAAATTGAGGGACTTTCAGATGACGAACTCCGCACATTCCTCAAAGCAGGCCAAAACAACATCAGTGTGACCCTATCACTTGAATCGGGCACTACAGCCATAAGGAGCCTCACCCCTACTCCCTCTTCAAAGGGCGAGAGGAACTATTACTCGCTGAATGGTGTGAAAGTGGAGAATCCGTCAAAGGGATTATATATCATGAACGGTAAGAAGGTCGTGATTATGTGAGAAAAAAATGAACATAGAAGAGTATCGCGGATATCCTCAGCACAATAAATTTCAGAAGTAGCCTTGTTTTCCTTAAATCGTCATAATATTCGATGCGAATGTACGAGAATATTTGATTTTTTATTAAATTTGCAAATCGAACCAAGGAAGAATTATCAGAAAACAGTATGAAGAAAATAGCAATCCCGACACGTGACGGCATGGTGGATGACCATTTCGGTCACTGCGCCTATTATACAGTAGTAACACTTGACGAACATAACCAGGTAGTAAAGCAGGAGCGTATGGATTCTCCCGAAGGATGCGGATGCAAGTCGAATATCGCATCCGTGATGCAGGAAATGAACATCACCCTGATGCTGGCGGGCAATATGGGCATGGGTGCCTACAACAAACTGTCAGCCCACGGAATATCCGTCATCAGAGGATGTCAAGGAAAGGTAGATGATGTACTGAAAACCTATCAGGACGGAGAGCTGAAAGATTCTCAGGAGGCTTGCGATCATCATGACTGCGACCATCACGAGGAGAGCCCAGTATTCATTGTCCCTTCATTAGCAAAATGAAATGGACCGTACTATCAGACAATCGGAGCTGTGATACCTCATTTAAAACGGAGCACGGTTTGTCTGTTCTGTTAGAGTCAGGACATCATAGGATTCTGCTTGATACAGGAGCCAGTGAGGTATTTGTCCGCAATGCAGAGCTGCTGGACATCGACCTGACCACGGTGGATTATGTCTTTATCTCCCACGGACATAATGACCATGCCGGAGGCTTGCATCACTTTTTGCGTATCAATGAACGAGCAAAGATTATCGTCTCGCCAGATGCCATAAATGGGAAGTTTTTCTCCATGCGAGGTAATCTTCATAGCATAAGTACAGAGTGGCCGGAGATAAATGATGAAAGACTCCTTATGACAGACCATACCTGTGAAGTAGCAGAGGGCATCTATGCAATAGCTCATATTCCCCGGATTCATCCGATGCCCAAAGGAAACAGGAACCTATATGTGCAGAACTCCGACGGCGATTATATCCACGATGATTTCCGCCATGAATTAGCTCTGTATATCAATGGTCTTCTGTTCACGGGCTGTGCTCATAGCGGACTGGAGAACATTATGGCAGCTTGTCCCTATCCCGTTCATTCCGTTGTAGGTGGCTTCCACCTGTTGGATGGTCAAGAGCCAGAAGAGGAACTGCTGGCTCTGGCTCACAGACTGAGAAATCACTATCCTGAAACACAGTTCTACACCAGCCATTGCACGGGAGACAATGTATTTAAGGTGATGAAAGACATTATGGGCGAACAGCTACACTCCTTCTGTGCAGGAACAATAATAAGAACAAAATAATGATAGGATGAAACAGGAAATCGACCCCGAACAGACCAGTCGAGCACAGGCATTCGAACTGTGGACGAAGTCGCCTATGCCAATGGTGACAATCACAAAGACTTTCGATGTGACACGGCTGCGTAAGGTGAGCCGTAGGCGGGGGATGAAGTTCAATATGTTGCTGTGCTGGTGCATCGGCCGTGCTGCATCAAAGATTCAGGAGTTCTACATGCTGCCTCAGGAAGGCAAACTGTACAAATACGACCACATGGCCATCAATGTGATAGCGAATAACGTAAAGGGCGGACTGAGCTTCTGTGACGTTGCCGTCAACGATGATTTGGAGGCGTTTAATGCCAATTACCTGCATCTGACAGAGACCATCAGCAAGACCTGTAAGGATATCTTAGACGATGAAGCCATCATTGTCGGCACATCTGCAGTCACAAGCACAGAACTCGACTGCATCGTCAACCAGTACAGCGGTATCTATAACAACCCCTTCCTCTCCTGGGGCCGCTATCGCAAAGGGTGGCTCAGGACCACCCTACCCATCTCCTTCCAGTTCCACCATGCACAGATGGATGGTTGCCAAGCCGCCCGTTTCCTGGAAGAGCTACAAAAGACGATAAATATATTATGAACAAGGTACGAATCACAGCCATCCGCCAAACGGTCTATGAAGACCTGATGGCACAATACGAGAACCCCATTGAGCACACTTGCGATGTCTCTGCCGGAGAGCAATGGGTTTCCGCCAATGGAAAGCGTCCCGAAGGGATGTGCCCGTCGGCATGGGAATCCATGAGACCGTTTGTGGAGTCTTTGGCAAAGGGTGAGGGCAACTTCTTCGACGGATGGATGAAGAACCCGATGAGTGCGATGATCAGCTGCAACGATGGCTTCCGTCCGTTCAGTTTTTATATTGAAGTAATTGAGTGAGTGGTTTAGAATGTATGAAACAATCTATAATCTGTCATCTATAATGATTGAACAATTTGAAGATAAACTGCACAATGATTTGCATCAGTACCTGCTGTCAATGAAAGAGGTGGATGAACGTCTGCCTGAATGTCCCGATGTGGAAGGAAAATGGGAAGAGATAGCCAAGGCTTACATTCCTGACGGCATTCATGAGTTTCAGGATTTCCCCTCAGCCTCACTTGGCTGGATGATGTATATTGGAATGGCCGTCGCTAAGTTCTGGGACGAGGAGTGGGACATCTACTCCAAGATTAACGACCTATATGCCTACATGCGAGACAAGAGGGGCTACGATGCAATGGACGAATATATCCGAGAGGATGTACTGCAACTGCAAGGTACTGACTATACCGCATTGGAGAAACGGGTTGGCGAATGCGCCTCGCGTGTCTATAACGCTCTCCTACATCAGAACATAGAGCCGGGAACAAAAGAAGCGTTCAACGCCTACGTTTCCTGTCTGCATCAGCTCTACCTGTTTGGAGCCGCTATGCAATTGAACAGGATGGACTATCACATGACAAAAATGTAATGTTTCTGGCCAGACTTCAAGACGTGATTGATCAGCTGAGGTAAATTCCGAATAAGTTAAGAACAATATTATGAAAAAGGTAATTGTAATATCTACGAGCCTTCGTCGCGGCTCCAATAGCGACATGTTAGCAGACAAGTTTGCAGAGGGAGCGAAAGCTGCCGGAAACGAGGTGGAGATGATCTCTCTTATTGGTAAGAATATTCAGTTCTGCAAAGGCTGTCTCGGTTGCCAGAAACTGGGCCGTTGCGTCATCAATGACGATGTGAACGACATCATGGCTAAGGTGCTGAAAGCCGATGTAGTGTGCTGGGCGACTCCCATCTACTACTATGAGATGAGCGGTCAGATGAAGACCCTCATAGACCGTATGAATGCTATGTACGAGCAGGATTATCAGTTCCGCGATGTATACCTGCTGTCAACAGCGGCAGAAGATGAGGAACAGACACCCAAGCGTGCGGAGACTGGGCTTACGGGATGGATTGACTGCTATCCCAAGAGCCGTCTGGCAGGTACACTATTCTGCGGAGGTGTGAATGATGCCCGCGAGATTGAGGGCAATCCTAAATTGGAGGAAGCATTTGAATTAGGAAAGAGGGTATGAAAAAGGTATTATTAACGGCAATGCTGCTGGGCGGAATGCTGGCAGGTTGTACAAACAGTAACAAACAGAATTCAACTGAGGATATGAGACAGGAATTGAAACTGACACAGGAATGGGACAAGGTGTTCCCGCTGAGCGATAAGGTGAGCCACAGGAAGGTGACGTTTAAGACACAGTATGGGCTGATACTGGCCGCAGACCTCTATACGCCTGCGGCGGATGAAAAGTTAAAAGGGAAAAGTGAAAAGTTGCCTGCCATCGCTGTCTCTGGTCCCTTCGGAGCCGTGAAGGAGCAGTGTAGCGGACTCTATGCCATGAAAATGGCAGAGCGTGGTTTCGTGACACTGGCCTTCGACCCTTCCTATACGGGTGAGAGCAGCGGTGAACCGCGCAGGACAGCATCGCCCGACATCAATACCGAGGACTTTATGGCTGCCGTGGATTTCCTGTCGAAACAGGACAATGTGGATGCCGGGAAGATTGGCATCATCGGTATCTGCGGTTGGGGTGGCATTGCCCTGAATGCCGCCGCTGCCGATACTCGCATCAAGGCTACCGTTGCCTCTACCATGTATGATATGACTCGCGTCAGCGGAAACGACTACAACGATGCCTTCGACAATGAGCAGTGGCGCCATAGGAACCGTGAGAACCTCTCGAAGCAACGTTTGGAAGATCCCGATGCGATGGCGGGCGGTGTGTTGGATACTGTGCCTCCACAGGCACCCAATTTCGTGCACGACTACTATGACTACTATAAGACTGAACGCGGCTATCACAAACGCTCAGGCAACTCTAACGACGGCTGGCGCGTCATCGGTACTTTAGGCTATGCCAACAGCCGTTTCCTCTATTACATCAACGAGATCCGCTCTGCCGTCCTTGTGATGCATGGTGCCGATGCCCACTCGCGCTACTTTGAGGGGCAGCCTAAGAACATGATTCCCTGGGACAAGCTGGCCGTATTCTTCAAAGAGAATCTGAAATAGTCATCTGTCGTTGGAATGAATAATTCACAAAAAAATCCTCCATATTGTAACAATATCTATAGATTTCCGTAACTTAGCGGCAGATTTTATGAATTAAGAAAATAGAGGTGTAATGAAAATGCGCGGATTAGTATTGCCGTTATATATAATGCTGATGGGGGCGCTGCCGCTGGCCGGCAACGCCCAAGTGGTAATAAATGAGATTCAGGTGGACAATGTGGATATGTACATTGATCCGTCCTATAACTATGGCAGCTGGATTGAACTGTATAACCCTACGGAAAATGATGTGCCGCTCAGCGATATGAAGCTGCAACACACCGATGCGGAGGGCACTATGCAAAAACATACGCTGACTGCCCTGCACGGTATAGTGAAGGCGGGGGGATACAGTATCCTGTGGTTTGACCATAACAGCGCAGACGGATATTACGGCAAGAATGCCGAAGGACAGATACCTTACAAGCTGGATACCGAAGGAGGGCAGATAGAATTGTATGACGGGCGTGGAAACCTGTTGAATGCCGTCAGCTATCCACCGGCTGTCACACGCTGTTCATACGCCCGCCTGACGGATAACGGCCAGCAATGGGGATGGACTTCGGTTCCGACACCGGCGCAGTCCAACATTACCACAGTATATGCCGATGCCAGACTTTCAGCACCCAAGACAAGCCAAAGGGGAGGCGTTTTCACCAAACCGTTTCAGCTACACGTAACAATCCCCACAGGGACGACGTTGTACTACACCACTGACGGGAAAACGCCTGTGCCGGGGAAAAGTCCGGTATCGGGAACGGGCGTCTTCAGTGTGGAGAATACGGTTATCTACCGTTTTATGCTGACGAAGGAGGGCTATCTGAACAGTCCGGTCACCACCTGCTCGTTTATCAGAATGGACCGGAATTACTATCTGCCCATCATGAGTGTGACAACCCATCCCGACAATCTGTATGATGATTACATAGGCATTTACGTTCAGGGAAAGAACGGACGGACCGGAAACAATAAGAGCGTTCCCATGAACCAGAATATGGACTGGGAGCGCCCCGTAAATGTGGAGTACATGGTGCCGGACGGCCAGGGCAACTGGCAAGGGGTGCTGAGCCAAGGAGCGCTGATGAGTATCTTCGGCGGATGGACACGGTTCAATGACGGGGACGAGAACTTCCAGTTCAAGCCTTCCTTCAAGCTGAAGGCCGACAAACAGTGCGAGGGGCTGAACTTCTACCCCTACCCTGTTTTCGGGGAGAAACCTTATATAAAGAACAAAACGCTGTTGGTGCGTAACGGCGGGCAGGATCAGCACGGACGCATTTGGGATGCGGTTATCCAGGAGCTGCTGCTGAGCAGCGGAATTCATCTGGACTGCCAGGCTGCACAGCCGGCCCATATCTTCCTGAACGGACTGCCGCTGGGAATGATGAACTTGCGCGAGGCCAGCAACAAAGCCTTTGCCTACAGCAACTATGGCATAGGCAGTGACGAGGTGAACCAGTGGGAGGATGAATTCAGAATCAAGGCAGGAGATGGCCAGATATTTGAAAAGTGGTACACGCTAAGCCAGAAACTGATGAATGAACCGTCGGACGATATATGGCAGTCAATCTGTGATATAGTGGATGTGGACGAGTACTGTAATTACATGGCCGCAGAAATATACATGGGCAATCTGGACTGGCTAAGAGGCGGACTGAAGAACGTGAAGGGATTCTGCTGCAACAAGGATGACGGCAAGATTCATGTGGTGCTGATGGATGTGGACGGCTGCTTTGGCGATACGGACATGATTATGCAGATATACAAGAAAGGTACGGGACGTTTGTCCTGGATATTCAAGAATATGATGACGTACCCGCCCTTCCGCCAGCAGTTCATAGATGCCTACTGCCTGATGGGCGGCAGTGTGTTCCTGCCCGAGCGGTGCGTGCCCTTCATACGGGAGTGGGAGGCTGAGATCACGCCTGCCCTGGCATGGGAAGGGAATGAGCCGCATAGCAGAGCAGACCGTCTGTGCAACACGCTAACGGACCGTGAGAACGAGCATGACAAGCGCATTGCCAGCCTGAAAAGCCAGTTAGGCCTGACGGATGAGATAAAGGTGAACATAAGCACTGACACACCTCTGGCCCGTATTCTGCTGAACGGGCGTGAGATTCCTACAACAAGATTCTCGGGCTCGCTCTTCGGAACGGCAGAACTGACGGCTGTGATACCGGAGGGCTATCGGCTGAGGGGATGGTCGGTGAACGGTAGTATCGCATCAACTGATACCATACTGGATGTAAGTACCTATAGGAACGGTACAACAGATATAATGCTGTCCCTGCAGCCGCAGGAGACCCGTTTGCTCAGCCCGATACGCATCAATGAGGTAAGCGCTGCCAATGACATCTATATCAGCGATTATAATAAGAAGAGTGACTGGATAGAGCTGTATAATGCCACAGATAATGACATTGACCTGACAGGCGTTTACCTGACCGACAATCCTGCCAAACCACATAAATATCGACTCTCACCCGTCAACTCTCACCCGTCAACTCTCATAATTCCGGCACACGGGTATAAGATTGTATGGTGTGATAATAACGAACCTGAAAGCCAGCTGCATGCTGCCTTTAAACTGGAGAATTCAGATAGTTCATACGTATGCATCCGTGCAGCGGACGATTCGTGGGCTGACAGTATCAGATATCAGGCGCAGGGCCGCTGGCAAAGTTACGGACGTTTCCCGGACGGAGCGGACCGCCTGGCACTGTTTGACCGCGTCACCATAGGACAGACAAATCACATCAGCACGCAGACGGAAATATATGTTCCGGATATGTCAACTGAGGTTGAGTCCGTACAACTGCCACGCGCCAGACAGATTGTCTCTATCCGATACTATAATCTGAGCGGTCAGCAAATTTCCGATCCTGCCAAGACGCACATCTTTATCCGCAGGATCATCTATGACGACGGTAGCGTGGAGAGTAAGAAGATTGTTGAGCATTGAGCATTGCTCAAGAACTACTCTCCTATGGAGTGCTTGTACTCCAACAGTTTGTTCTGATAATCGGAAAAGGCATCGGTACGTTTGTCCAGGGCCTGCTGATAGAGGAGCTGGGCTTGCAGAAGATCAGACATCCTGGATGTTCCTGCATTATAGTAGTTGCGGTTCAGGCGAAGGTTCTCACGGGCCTGCTCGATACTGCGCCGTGCAAGGAGAAGCTGCTGATAGGATTCCTGAACACCGTTCCAGGCATTCTGCATTCTGATTTTCAGGAGCTCTGAGTTATCGTCCAACTGCTCCATAGCCTTCTGCTGCTCGATTTTCTTGCGCTTGATGTCATGCGAACCGCCCCACCAGTCGGAGATAGGCACATTAACCGTTGCAAAGACCATACCGAAGGAACGCCCCTTATTAAGCAGGTCCTGATAGTTATACCCTACCCCCACGCCTACAGTCGGCAGGTTCTGTCCAATGGCCATCTTGCGCTGCAAGTCGGCTGCCTCTACCTGCTTGCTAAGCAACTGATACTCGGCTGTTCCCGACAAAGCCTGCTGGGGATCAGAATGTGACAACATAGGAGAAGCCTCATCAGCCTGATAGGTGATGACAAAAGCAGTATCACGTAAGCCGCAATACTGAGACAAGAGCATACGCACCACCGAGAGTCCGTTCTGCAACCTCAGTTTCTGGCTCTCTACCTCGTTCTGGCGCAACTGGACCTGCAGCATATCGTTGGGCATAGCCACTCCGGCACGAACCGCCACATCAACATCCTTATGGATATCGCTCAGCAACTTCTCCGCAGCATGAACGGTCTTCAGCTTCTCCTGCAAGGAAGCCAATTGCCAGAAATACTGCTCGGCATTCTTCTCCACCTCGTTTTCGGAGAGCTGCAGTTGCAACTGGCTTACCTCTTCACCAACCTTTGCCAAACGGTTGCCATTAACAATCTTTCCCCCGGCAAATACAGGCTGTACGGCAGTGATACCTCCCAAAACACCAGACTTGAGCATAGAAATACTGGTAGGAGTGGATAACGCCATAATAGCCGAAGGAGGAAGTACCTGCGCCAAATCGGCAGCCACCTGAGGGGGAAGCTTCTCGGATGGGGTAACCGTTATCTCTGCCATATCCCTGGTGGCATTGAACCAGGCACCTGCGGCAGTAACGTTGGGGAAGTACTTGGTAAAGGCTTCCTTGCGCTGCTGCCTTGCCGCCTCGATATTATGACGGGCAGAACGCATAGCTATATTATTATGACGGGCAGAATCCAGAATCTGCTCAAGGGAAAGAGTCGCAGCCCCTGCTCCACTCTCAGAAGAGAGGGAAGCTGTTATTCGGGCTGACAGCGGCAGACTTACAAATGCTATGATAGCGATAAATATCTTTTTCATTCCTTCCTTCATTCTTTCATTCCTTCATTTTTTCATTCCTTCATTCTCTCATTCCTTCATTCTCTCATTTACTCACTTCCTACTCACTTTCCAGTAAATGACGGGCAGCATGGTAACCACCATAATCAGCGAGCCGATACCGCCGGCAAAGATGGTAACACCCACAGGCATCCAGAAACTGGACTTGGCGATAATCATGGGCAGCACGCCTACGGCCGTGGTGGCTGTGGTCAGGAAGATAGGAACCATACGGCGCTTGCCGGCATCATAGGCGGCCTGCCTGACGGCCTCGTTATAGGCTTTGCGGTCAACCGTCCAGTCACCATGCTCGTCAACATGCTTCTTGATAAGGTCAATGGCATGCTCGAAGATCAGAATCTCATTACGCATGATCATACCCATGAGGGTAATAAGACCGAAGATGGAGGTCAGACCCAGGGCACGGTTCATCAGTCCCAATCCCAGGAGGGCACCGGGTATCATGAGTGCGAGGGCTGCCATGCAGACCATAGTGATGCCGTACTTCTTGAAGTTGAAAAGCAGGAAGAAGAATACAATCAGCATGGCGATGGCGGTACCTCCGTAAATCTGGGGCAGGGCTTCGCCGGCGTATTCCAACTCTCCGCCAGTCTCACAGCGTACCCCCTGTGGCAGATTAATCTCATTCTTCATGATACGGGCTATCCTGGACTCGACAGGTGCTGTATATACCCCCTGGACAAAATGTCCGGTTACAGTGATACACCGCTCTCCGCCACGGTGTACAATACTGCTCTCAGACCAGACGGGCTGCACGTCGGCTATATGACGAAGGGGAACGGTGGTGTTCTGCTGTCCGAATTCTGAGGCTACCATCGTGACGGGGGTAGCTATGCCAAGGTTCTCGATATCGGAGAATGTCATGTCGGCATCATCCTTGACTACAATGGGGACTTCGTAATTTCCCTCCCATATCTGACCTACGCGCAGATTGCTTGATGTGGCGCCTAATGCCAGTTGCAACGTGCCCCTGCTGACACCTAACTGGGCAGAGGTGACAGGATTCATCTGTACATTAATGATGGGATAAGGCTGGAAGTAGTCTGTGTGAACCCACTCCAATTCGGGCATCTGACGCATACGTTTCATCAGGCGTTCGGCCACGACATGCAGTGAATCCAGGTTCTGTCCGTAGAAGCGGTATTCCAACTCCGGCACTTCCATGTAGTCCAGACGCTTGAACTTGACGTAGGCATTGGGGAACGCCTCTCCCAACCGGGGTTGGTACTGAGCCAGAAGCTCAAGGGTGGTTTTATCCGATGTGGTATTGACAATGAACTGGGCATAGTTCTTGCCGGCTATCTGGGGAGCATATACATCCATGAAGCGGGGCGACGAGCAGCCGATGAAGCTGGTGATGCCTGTTACACGGTTGTCTTTCTCAAGGACATGACGGACAGAATCCGCCACGGCCCGGGTCTCGGCCAGTCCCTTTCCCTGGGGAAGATAAATCTCAACGGCGAACTGGTCCCGGTCAGCATAGGGGAAAAGACGCAGTTTCAGCGCTGGGATAATCATCAGTGAAAGGGCTATGACAACGGCTCCGCCGACAATGGTTAGCATAGGAAAACGGAAGGTGAAGTCCAGGACGCGGTCATAGGTCTTCTGCACAAAGTCGGTGATCGCATTGCCGTCGGTACTTACCTTGCCAGGCCGGATGATACGGACCTCCAGGAAAGGTATGACGGTAATGGCCAGTAGCAGAGATACCATCAGGTTGATGGTAATGGTCATAGGAAAATCCTTCAGGGCATCCAGGAAAGTTCCCTTCAGCGTTATCAGGAAGGGGAAAAATATGGCACAGATGCAGACGGTGGCCAGCATCATGGGCATGAAGTACTGACGTACGGATGCTATGGCTGCGACCTTGGGCTCGTAGCCTTTGTTGAGGTACTCCAGATAACCGTCGATAACAACGATGGAGTTGTCCACAATCATTCCCAGCACAACTATCAGGGCAGCCAGTGTGATGATATTCAGTTCTATGCCGGCCATATACATGAAGGCCACGCTGACGAAAGTGCTTATGGGGATGGTGGCTGAGGCAACGATGGCCGAACGGAGGGGGAACAGCACCATCATCACCAGTATAATGATACCCATGGAAATGAGGAGGTCCCTGAGGAAGTTGTGAACGCTCAGGGCGACGACCTTGGGTTTGTCAGCTATTCGCGTTATAATGACATCGGAGGGAAGCTCGCTCTGGCGATAGTCATTCAGTACCTTGTCCACATCCCGCCCGTACTGCACCACATTATGGCCAGGTGTCATCTCCATGGAGAGGAGTACGCAGGGATGTCCGTTCTGCTGGATATAGCTGCTTTCGGTATTGTACTCACGGACCACGCGGGCCACATCTCTTACACGGGCCACCTTTCCGCTGACGGGATCCGAGAAGATAATCTGATTGGCAATCTCCTCCTCGGTATTCTCAATATCCTCAACATGAATGGGAATCTGCTGGTCATCATCGCTGATGCTTCCGCTGATAGTGGTAATTCCCTGGGCCTGTAAGCGGGTAAAGAGCATCTGCTGACCGATTCCGTAGGCTTGCAGGCGGCGCCGGTCCACATAAAGCGAGATCTGCTCCTTCAGCTCACCGAAGAGCTTGACGTTGGCAACGGAGGGAATACGGCGAAGACGGTCACTCAACTCGTCACTATACTCCTTCAACTCGCGGTAACTGCGCTGTTCGCTCTCAATGGCTATCAGCAGGGCTGACGTGTTGCCGAAGTCATCATTTACGATGACACCGAGCACTCCCCGGGGCAGGGATAACTTAAAGGTGTTAAGACCATGCTTGATCTTGCTCCAGACCTCATCCTTATTGTTCACATCGTCATTGAGTCTTACCATTACGATGCACAATCCGTTCTGTGACGTGGTGGTGGTCTTCAGGCGGTTTACCTCACCGAAGGAGAAGAGGTAGCGTTCCAGGGGACGGGCCACCTGCTGCTCAACTTCCTCGCTGCTGGCACCGGGATATACGGCAGCTACCACCCCCTGACGGATGGTGACAGGCGGAAATTCATCCTTAGGCATCACGTACATGCCTACGATTCCAAGAACGAAGAAGATCCCGATTATCAGCAGGGATATAGGATAGTGCTCCAATGGCCATGCCAGCCAATTCTGCATTTTCTTTTGCATAATTCCAAACTGTCAACTGTCAACTAAAAAACAACCGGTGTTCCCTCGCTCAACTTATGGTAGCCCTCTGTAACCACACACTGGCCGGAACGGATACCCTGGATGACGGCAATCCTGTTGCCCATGGTATGGCCTACGGTGACTTCGGCACGACGGGCCTTCTTGTCATTGTCAACAACCCATACGAAGAGCTTGCCGTTGGCCCGCTTCTGGACAGAGGTGACGGGCAGTGTCAGCAAATCGGTTTCCCCGGTCTGCATCATTGCCGGTGAGAAGGTTACTGACGCAACCATACCAGGCAGAAGCTGATGGTCGGCATTGGCGACACTGATACGGATATCGTATGTATGCGTCAGGGCATCTGCCTCTACTCCCTTTTCTATCAGACCGCCTTTGTACTGACGGTTGACCGCATCTACCTTAATGCAGGAGGGGGTATTGGCACCGATGAGGCTGATCTCGGCTTCGGGAATAGCCACCTTGACCTTTACATTATTTATATTCAGGATACTGACAACGGCCTGTGACGGCAGGGCTGTCTCGCCGGCGCATAGCAGTTTCTTGCCTACGATACCGCTTACCGGGGATACGAGGCGGCAATCGGACAGGTTCTTCCTGGCAGCCTCCAACTGAGCCTGGGCCTGGGCCACCTTGCTCTGTACCTCTACCCACTGCACTTCAGGCAGCGATCCGTTATCATGCAGCATACCATAACGCTGCAGGGCATCATTGGCCTGTGTCATCTGGGCCTCGGCTCCGGAGAGCATGTTACGGGCCTGGGTGTCATCCATCTCCGCAATCAGCTGGCCGGCACTGACTGCCTGGCCTTCTTTTACCAGCAGGCGTTTGACTACGCCCATGGTGGTGAAGCTGACGGCTGTGGCTTCATTCTCCTCGATAATGCCTACATAGGTTTGTACGCCTTCACCTGTGGTGGGGGCTACAACTTCAGTCTTGACGCGGATTGGTATCTGGCGGGCTTCACTGGCATCAGAATCTTTGCCTTTCCCGGAATGATTGCTGCAACTGGTGCCGATAAACACGAGAGGCAATAACAGTAAATATAATCTCCTCATATCATTTCATTTGTTTTTCAAATGCAAAAGTATCACTTTATTGGCAAATAAACAAGAGGAAGACCCTACATCTGACAAGATTTGGAAAATTAAAGAAAAAAGCATGACTTTATCAACGAGTATTCACGTTTTATTTTTATCTTTGCAAAAGTTTACGGAACACCCGTAATCTTGATTTTTGAATTAAACAATTTTGAATTAAACATATAAATATGGATATTAAATACATAGGCTGCGATGATGCCGGGATGAACCTCTTTGAGAGCCAGTACGTAACCCCAGAAGGCATGTGTTACAACAGTTACCTGATTATGGATGAGAAGGTGGCTGTGATGGACAGTGTGGACCCTCGCAAAACGGATGAATGGATGCAGAACCTGTCTGCCGCACTGAACGGACGGACACCTGACTATCTGATTGTTCAGCATATGGAGCCGGACCATTCAGGCTCACTCAAGGCTTTCCGCAAGGCTTACCCGGCCGCTACCATTGTGGCTTCAGAGAAGGCGCTGACGTTTATGGCTCAGTTCAACGAGGGTGTTGACTTCAGCCCGACAATGGCAGTAAAGGAAGGTGACGTGCTCAATTTGGGCAGTCGCTCGCTAAAATTCATCGGCGCTGCCATGATTCACTGGCCCGAGGTAATCGTCACCTATTGTCCGGAGGAGAAAACGCTGTTCTCGGCTGACGGATTCGGCAAGTTCGGGGTAATTGATGCCGATGCTGATGACTGGGCTTGCGAGGCACGGCGCTATTACTTTAACATCTGCGGCAAATACGGTGCGCCTGTTACTACGCTGCTGAAGAAGGCTTCGGCACTGGATATACAGACCATCTGTCCACTGCACGGTCCTATCCTGGAGGGTGAGAAACTGAGCGAGGCCCTGCGCCTGTACTCCATCTGGAGCAGCTATGGTGTAGAGACGGAAGGAGTGCTGGTAGCTCACGCATCCATTCACGGCAACACCAAAAAGGCTGCTGAGAAACTGGCGGATATTCTGAAGGAGAAGGGAGCCGCTAAAGTAGTGGTGGCTGATTTGTGCCGTGATGATATGGCAGAGGTTATTGAGGACGCTTTCCGGATGAACCGCCTGGTGGTCTGCGCCTCATCATACGACGGGGACGTGTTCCCTCCCATGCATATGTTCCTGTGGAAACTGAAAATGAAGGCTTACCAGAACCGCACGGTTGGAATATTGGAGAACGGCACATGGGCTCCATCGGCCGGAAAGGCTATGCGTGCCCTGCTGGAGCAGATGAAGAACGTTAACATCGTGGAACCTGCCGTTACCATCCGCTCATCAATGAAGCAGACAGACATTCCTGCGCTGGAGGCATTGGCCGATGCGGTACTAAGATAAAGTTGACAGTTGAGAGTTGACAGTTGAGAGTTGACAGTTAGGATGCCATGAATAATAATACTGAGAATGTGAACAGGTGCCTGAATTGCGGGACGGAGCTTACGGACAACTTCTGTCCCCACTGCGGACAGAAGGCTAAGACTAAGCGTCTGAAGCTGAAGGAGATTATCGGTGATACGGTGAATTCCTTCATCGGTGGCGACAGTAAGCTGCTGAATTCGGTGACCGCACTGTGCATCAGGCCTGGACACATGATCAGGGAATACCTGCAGGGGCACCGTGCACGTTACTACAACCCCATGCAGATGCTTATCTGGATGATTTCGATCTATGCCGTACTGTCTTTCCTGGTGGGGAATGATATCTTTTTTGCCAATAATACGTCACCCCAGGATCACGATACGCTGAAGAAAGGCAGTATATTAGCCAACCTGTGGATGTATGTGGAGAAAATATACACTTACATCACTGAAAATAAGTTGTACTACATGGTTTTCACTGCTGTATTGGGTGTATGGCCTACGTACTTTATCTTCAGGAAGAATAAGATTCTGAGGCCCGACGGGGAGAGCATCTGTCTGAACCATACGGAGATTTTCTATGTACTGCTATACTCTGCCTGCATAGAGATTATATGCAGTATTGTGCTGATTCCGTTTACGCTGATTAAAGGTGCGGAGGACATTCTGACGACTATTAACAACGCGGCCGGTTTTATGTTTGATGTGATTATCATGAAACAGCTTTACGAAATTGGCTGGTGGAAGTCTTTCATACGCAATGTTCTGGCTGCTGCCCTTATATTGGCATATATATTGATTCTGATTATACTGGGAGCAGGACTGGTTTACGGTATTGTGTGTATGATATATGGCAAAGAGGCCATTACCGGGTGACGTTTTGAATTTAAAAACAGCTCTCCCGGTGAGGATTGGGAAGAGGCTTTATCTGAAGAACTTATGGAGTGATTCGGCTGAGATGCCACGACGTCTGGCATAATCCCTAAGTTGGTCTTCCCCTACCTTGCCAACCGAGAAGTGGCAGGTGGCGGGATGAGCAAACATGAACCCGCAGGTGCTGGCATGAGGAATCATGGCCCCGTTTTCAGTAAGCCGGATACCTAAGGAGGGGAAGTCCAGCAGGTCGGAAAGCAGGAAACAGACACTTTGGTCAGGCAGGGAGGGATAACCTACTGCCGGACGCTTGCCCTGATACTTCTCGGCAAAAAGCTCCTCCAATGTGAGATGTTCGTCGGGCGCATACCCCCACCATTGGCGACGGGTCTGCAGATGTCCCAGCTCGGCGGTTGCTTCGGCCAGACGATCGGCAATAAGCGTTTCCTCTAACTTATCGGTGGGTACCTGAGATGGTATGGTACTGGCAAATATGCCTATTCGGTCAGGAATACCAGACATCAGGGGGCGTACAAAATCTGCCAGGCAGAGGCAGGGCTTGCCTTCCTGGGGATGTTGCTGACGCAGGAAGGGGATGCGCTGACCGGATTCGGTGAGTACGATATCCTCGCCGTCAGAATTGGCTTCCATAAGGCGAACGCGGAAAAGGGTATGATAACCGGCCTCGTCCCATTGACGCAGTATCTGCTGTGCCTCGTCATAGAGTCTCATAGCCTGCCGGGCTCTGTCCCTTTCTTCTTCGGGAAAGGCTTGCAGCCAGTTCTGCCGGCAGGCTACACACCCGTGTACACTGGCTATACTGCTATAGCGTGACGGGAATCCCCAGGCATGAAAGAAGTATAGCCAGTTAATATAACCGGCGGCTTCATGAATGGTATAACGCTGGGTATGGGTCATTGGTCCGGATTCTCAACAAAACCCTGATAATGCTTTGGCAATGAGGACATTATAATCTGATAACTTTCCTCCATTACATCTTTTATCTCCTCCTGATCCTGAGGTTTGGGCATAATGGGCTCATGTATAATCAGACGCAACGGATGCCAATGCACAAAACTGACTCCCTTCTGACGAGGCAGAACATCAAAGGAACCGTCAATGGTGATGGGGACGACAGGAAGCTGCAGCTGATGGGCTATCTGGAAGGCTCCACGGCGGAACTTGCCCATGTGTCCGGTGAAGCTTCGGGCCCCCTCAGGGAAGACAACAAGACTGATACCGCCACGCAGAACCTTACGGCCTTGCTCACATGTGGCGCCGATGGCCTTGGGACCGCTCTTGTCCACCATAACATGACCGGCACGCTCACAGGCCTTACCTATGAGGGGGATATTACGCAGGGACTTCTTCATCATCCACCTGAAATTCCTGTTCAGGAATCCGTAAACGAGGAAGATGTCATAAGCACCCTGATGATTGCATACGAAAATGTAGGACTGATGCCTGCTAAGCAGTTCCCTACCCTCTACCCTGACGGGAAGCAGGCATACCCAGCACATCAGCCTGCTCCAGATCATGGGGGGATAATACCCTATCCATGCAGGGCATACAGGACTTAAGATGATAACGATAAGGGCGCATAGGACTGTGGCGACAAGAAGAATAGGGGCAGCTATCAATAACTGGTATAACCGATACAGGTATTTCATTTTATGCACGGATTCAATACTGACGAAGTTTTTCCATATTACTTTCGGCGGCCCTGATATATTCCCTCACGTATGGGTGATTCCTGAAATATGGGGGCGCCTGTGAGATTATTTCCTCGATTTGCGGATTAAGGATAGGATACTGGAGGCCGCTGGTAAGAATCATAAAGATGCCGGGGCCCAATACATTGTTATAATTACTGCGGATAAAGCGGGTAATAAGTCTGTCGTTCTCATATTCCAACTCACGGAACGGCTCGCTCAGCTCCATAAGAACCTGATCATGATCCTTCCCGTCCATAACCATCTTCAACTCCATACTGGAGAGTTCTTGCATACGGGCGTCAATCTGAGACTT
Source organism: uncultured Bacteroidales bacterium (assembly GCA_902775385.1). GTDB lineage: Bacteria > Bacteroidota > Bacteroidia > Bacteroidales > Bacteroidaceae > Physcousia. The sequence continues at coordinate 4,218 of CACYMI010000033.1, read as the reverse complement.
CTTACGGATAAAACTGGTCAGGCTGTCATTCAGGGGAGTTCCGGTAGCACTTTGGATATTCTCGTCAATCTGAACGCTGACATCGCCGCTTTCCAGCACCAGAGGCATAACGCTACCGCCGTCAAAAAACACGCTGGCCATCATTACGGAATCCATCATTCCATGGAAACGGAACCTTCCGTGAACTACCTTGGAGGAGTCAATGGCACACATAGAGGTATCCTTGAACACTCTCAGATATAGCATTCTCCCCTCCAGTTCCTCAACATTGGAAGAGCCGGAAACGAGGTACTGATCCGAACACGAAGCTAACAGAACAGCACCCATTAATAATGAGGAAATCAACTTCTTCATGTCATGCCGTAAAAAAACTTCACACAAAGATAAGTAAAATCAGTGAAACGGAGTGAACTTTTAGTACTTATTAAGACTTTTTTGCCTTTTGTAATGCAACGGGGAGCCGCCAGGAAGTATACAACTCCAGCACGCAGCCAATAGCAAGGGATACAACCCACTCGTTCCTACGGGCAAAACCATATTGGTAAACCTGCATACTCATACACATTACAGTGCCCAGGAACATCAGGCAGGCTAAGAGCTGCTGGCGTCGCAGGCGTATAACGTTCAGGTCATTACCCTCATATACGGCACGAAGCTGCATCAGACTGAATAGCATGGCGCCTAATCCGTATGTATATAAGGAATATAATGGGCTGAAAATATGAAGGGTAACACCCAGGAGCATCAGAAGGGCCCCGGTGCGGAACAACAGATTCTCAAGGAAGGTAAGCTGGCGTATCATGCGTCCGATTAATAGTTAAGGGTGCTGGAATCTTCTGGCTGGTAGTTGTCAGCACTCTCTGATTCCCTGATTACGAACACATCTTCGCCGGGACGCTTCATGAAATAGCGCTCACGGGCCAGCTTCTCAATAGACTCTGGATTAGAATCCATCTCACGCAGACAGCGGTCTGCTTTCTCGTACTGATCCTTGTACGACTCTATCTCGCTCCTTAGCTGACTCATTCTGTTACGGCGGTCAAAACGGTGCATAAAACTGTTGTCGTCAATGAAGCCCACAATCAGTACTATAAAAAAGGCGACCACCATATATTTATGGCGGCATATAAACAGAAAGACGGAATTTAATCGGCTCATGATATGCTGGTGATAATTTTTGAGCAAAGGTAGAAAAAAATATGGTCACTTATGACAAGAAGCCACTTTTTTTTATTATTTTTGCACAAAACTATAAACAGAATGGAAGAATACATTGTATCTGCGCGTAAATACAGGCCGCTGAATTTCGACTCGGTGGTCGGACAGCGTGCGCTCACCACAACACTTAAGAATGCTATCGCCTCGGGAAAGCTGGCTCACGCATATCTTTTCTGCGGTCCCAGAGGTGTAGGAAAAACCACCTGTGCCCGTATCTTTGCCAAAGCCATCAACTGCCTCTCTCCCAGGGACGGAGGAGACGCATGCGGTGAATGCGAAAGCTGCGTGGCTTTTGACCAGCAGCGCTCCATGAACATACATGAGCTGGATGCAGCCAGCAATAACTCGGTGGAGGATATCCGGGAACTGACAAAGCAGGTGCAGATTCCGCCGCAAATCGGCAAATACAAGGTATTTATAATAGATGAGGTGCACATGCTGAGTGCCTCGGCCTTCAATGCCTTCCTGAAGACGCTGGAGGAACCGCCTTCGTATGTGATTTTTATCCTGGCCACTACGGAGAAGCATAAGATTCTGCCTACTATCCTGAGCCGCTGTCAGGTATATGATTTCCAGCGAATGACCACACAGCTGACAGTGGACCATCTGATGTATGTAGCGAAGAAGGAAGGATATACCGCAGAGCCTGAAGCCCTGAGTCTGATAGCGGAAAAGGCTGACGGCGGTATGCGTGATGCGCTGAGTATATTCGACCAGATGGTAAGTTTCACCGGAGGCAATATTACATACGAACAGGTAGCAAAGAACCTGAATGTGCTGAGTACAGAGTACTACTTCCAGCTGGTGGACTACTTTCTGGAAGGTAATGTACAATCCAGCCTGCTGTTGCTGAACGAAGTGCTGAACAAGGGCTTCGACGGCGGCAACTTTATCAACGGAATGGCCTCACACCTGCGTAACCTGCTGGTTAGCCAGGACGAAGTCACATTGCCGCTGCTGGAGATGAGCGATAAGATGCGCGGGAAATATCAGGAACAGGCTAAGAGATGCAAGCCTAAGTTCCTGTATCAGGCCATTAAACTCTGTAACGATTGCGATCAGACGTACCGCACAAGCAGGAACAAACGCCTGCAGGTAGAGATCTGCCTGATTCAGGCCGCCCAGATAACAGATGAGGATGTGCCTGGCGCGGGGCTTTGCCCTGCAAAGATACTTAAACCGATTTTCAAGAAACAGGCTGCAGCGTCTCAGACAACAGCCTGTTCCCCCGCCGTTGCCACTAAGCCGGCAACGGTACCGGCTCAAGCCCCGGTAGCCGCCCCCCAAATCCCCAAGGCAAATACAACTGACAGCAAGGTTATCCTGCGTAAAGTCAGTTTCAAGCACTTTGGCAACAAAACTGCGGCCAAGACTGATGAGGGCAGTCAGGAAACACCTGCTGACACAATGAATGTACAGAAGCCCCTGGAAGAGAATTCCATGATGGAGGCATGGCACGCATACGTCAACAGGCTACCACGCGAGCAAATGGCTATTGCGCAGCGAATACGTATGCTGCAGCCTGCCATCGAGGATTCATCAACCATCGGGATTACCGTGAATAATCCGCAGATTATAAATGAATTGAATGACCTGAAGGCCGACTTGGAAGGTTTTCTCAGAATGAGTCTGCAAAACAACGCAATACACCTTTCCTTCCACCTTTCAGAAGAGAAGGACGTACAACGCAGCTACAGCAAACAGGAGCTACTGGTAGAATTGGAGAAAATGAATCCCTCCCTTACCAGTCTGATAAAGGAGTTGGAACTGGAGTTCGACTAAAGGTCGTGATGCAGCAAGCGGAACTCGGCCATCTCAGCATACTTGGTACCCGGGCGGCCGTAATTGGCATAAGGATAGATACTGATTCCGCCGCGTGGCACAAAGATACCCGTCACCTCGATATACTTAGGATCCATCAGCCGGATAAGGTCCTTCATGATCTTGTTCACACAATCCTCATGAAAATCGCCATGATTACGGTAGCTGAACAGGTAGAGTTTCAGGCTCTTGCTTTCCACCATCCTCTTGTCGGGCAAGTAGCTGATGCGAATCTCGGCAAAGTCCGGCTGGCCGGTGATCGGACAGAGTGAGGTAAACTCGGGACAATTGAACCTTACCCAATAGTCGTTATCGGGGTGCTGATTCTCGAAAGCCTCTAATACCTCAGGAGCATAATCGCTCTTATACTTCGTCTTGTGGCCTAATGCCGTCAGGCCCTCATTTTCCCTGTTGCTCATATTTCTCCAGACCTTTTCTTCTTAACTGACAGGCAGGACAATGTCCACAGCCGTCACCCTGTATGCCATTATAGCATGTCAGGGTCTTATACCTTATAATATCCATTACGCCCAATTCGTCAGCCATCTGCCATGTCTGAGCCTTGTCAAGCCACATCAGGGGTGTATGAACCCTGAACTGCTCATCAAGGGCAAGGTTGAGCGTTACATTCAGACTCTTGATGAAACTGTCACGACAGTCGGGATATCCGCTGAAATCCGTCTGGCTGACACCGGTCACCAAATCATGAATGCCCTTGTTACGGGCATACACAGCGGCTATGGAGAGGAAGAACATGTTCCGGCCGGGCACGAAAGTGGAAGGAACACCGTCGTCGGGCTTCTCTTCCTCAATAGGGAGAGAAGTATCCGTAAGGCTGCATCCCGTGCTAAGCTGCGAAATGAAACTTACATCCATACAGTCCCACTCCACACCGGCCTCCTGAGCCAGGTCCCTGGCCAGGTCAACCTCCTTCACATGCTTCTGGCCATAAATAAAACTCAGGGCCACCACACGACGGAAGTGGCGTTTTGCCCAATACAGGCAGGTAGTACTGTCCTGCCCGCCTGAGAAAACAACCAATGCAGATTCTCCTGTCATAACTGAAAAAAATGTCTTAAATTGCGGAGAGACAGGGATTCGAACCCTGGGTACCCGTAAGAGTACGCCGCATTTCGAGTGCGGTCCATTCGACCACTCTGGCATCTCTCCCTGGTCAAA
>CACYMI010000032.1 GCA_902775385.1 uncultured Bacteroidales bacterium | reverse complement strand
TCCTTTAATCTGGCCAGCCTGATGAAGGCTTACTTCGGGTTGGATGAACTGAAGGGCACGTTCTCGTTGCAACTGAAGCCTTTCGAGCTGGCCCGACTGGAGACTTCCTACAAGGCTTTCTGCGAAAAGATGGCTTAAAGGCCGCCAAAACTGACGTCCTCGAACACGATACTGGGCAGCAGCTCTGTCTCCCACGGGTCAATATCGTTTCCTAAATCTGAAACACGCTGCCATACATCCAAAATATTACCGGTTATATTCATACCACTGACGGGTTGCACGATTACACCATTCTGAATCAGGAATCCCTCTATGCCATAAGAGAAGTTGCCCGTTGAGGGGTCACAGTTCCCACCATTGAAATCGGTTACCATGATGGTGTTGTCTGCTTGGGCGATAAGCTGCTGTAACGTCTTGCTACCGCACTGCATAACAAGGTGGTGTATGCCCTGCGTGGTAGGGGGTATGCCCAACTTGTTGGCATAGACAGTGTCGATGAAGAATGTTTCAAGCACTCCTTTACTGAACAGACTTCGGCGTTGGGTGGCAACTCCGTCATAATCAAAATAACAGGCGCCACGGGTTCCTGGAATGAGTGGGTCGTCCACGATGCTGACGAGGGGTGAGAGTATTTGCTGGTGAAGCTTTCCTGCCAGAAAGGACATCTTGCCGTGCAGGTACTGGCCGTTCATGGCGTTGAGGATGGGCTGCAGGAAACTGCCTACAATAGGGGATTCCAGAATCATGCGGTATTGTCCGCTGGATGCGGGACGGCTGCCTATCTTGCGCAGGGTGCGGTCTATGGCAACACGGGCTATGCCCTCAGAAGGCATATCCTTGAGGAAGATGCGTGTCTCGCCCCATCCGTCGGCAGGATGCTGACCATCCTCGCTTTCAGCCGTTGCAATGCTGGTAAGGGTGCAGCGTGAGCTTTGCTCGAAGCCCTGAAAGCCGTTACTGATCAGGTAGTAAGCCTGATGCTGGCGGTCGGTATAATGGGTCTGAAAGCTGATAAGGTCGGGGCTGAGTTGCATCCCCTCCTGATTGTTTTGCTTAGCCAGGCGGAGTTTCTTGGATGGGTCGATAGCGGAAAGTGTGGCATCGAAATTCTGCAGGTCGGCACCATCGCCTTTGTAATAGCGTGAAGGGTCTGCCAACGTCCGTGCCTCGTCTGGCTCCAGCAAACGTGTGGTCTCTATGGCATTATGTATGAATGCTTTCAGGGCTGCTGGTGTCAGATTGTTGGTATAGAAGAATCCGTCGCGACCCTCAATCAGCAGGTTCATCGCCAAGGAGGTGGCTGAGGCGTGCATCATCTTCTCTATTTGTCCGTTACGTATGATGATGTTGTCCTCATGATTGTTCATAAGGACCAGCTTGAAATCGGCGTTGGGGCAAATGTGCCTGATTTCTTCTGCTGCTATGTTTAATTGTTCCATGTTTCTTGAAGACTTTCCCCCTCTCCCACGGGAGAGGGTCGGGGTGAGGCTGCTCATCTTTCATCCTACCACCAGTTTATCTACCAGGACGGTGGGGAGGCCCTGGCTGACGCCTACTCGCTGGCCGCCCTTGCCGCACATGCCGGCGCTGTGGTCTATCCTCAGGTTGTTGCCTACCATGCTGATGTGCTGAAGGACCTGGGGGCCGTTGCCGATGATGTTCATGTCACGCAGGGGGGTGGTAAGGCGGCCGTCCTCAATCAGCCAGCCATTCTTCATGAAGAAGGTGAAGTCACCGGCCCCTATCTGTACCTGTCCGTTGGTGAAGGTTTGGGCATAGATGCCGCGCTTTACGCTGTGTATGATATCCTCTTCCGTTGCATCTCCGGCACACATATATGTACTGCGCATACGAGGCAGGGGCATGTGGCGGAAACTCTCACGACGGCCGTTGCCTGTGCTCTGCACCCCAAAGTGACTGGCGCTGATACGGTCATGCAAGTAGCTGTTCAGGATTCCTTTGTCAACCAAGACTGTCCGCTGGCCGGGGATTCCCTCGTCGTCGTAACGGAGCATTCCCGCATCGTATGGCAGTGTTCCGTCATCGACTATGGTGATACCTTTATCGCAGATCTGCTGCCCGAGTTTACCTGTGAAGATACTCTCGCCAGTGCGGATGAAGTCAGCCTCGAAGGCGTGGCCGATGGCTTCGTGCATCAGTATGCCGCTACTGCCTGCTGCCAGGACAACTGGCATCTCGCCGCCGGCTATCTGCTTGGCATCGAAAAGGAAAAGGGCCTGCCGGACGGTTTCTTGAAGAAGCTCTTCGATTAACTCGGGGGTGATGAATTCTGCTCCGCGCTGGTACATGCGGCTACCGAATCCCATCTGTGTCTTGCCGTCCTTCTGCACGACAATGGAGATGAAAAGGGTAGTTCGGGGACGATGGTCGGAGAATCCGGTGCCGTCGCTGCATATGAACTTGATATTTTGCATCCGTTGGGCTATGTTGGCTTTCACACGCACCACCAGCGGACTGATTTCGTGTGCCCGTTTGTTGATAGTGAGCAGAATGCTCTTGGAGACAACAGGTTCTAACATGGGAACCTCCTGCGTCAGGAGCGGTGTGGGCTTGAGGGCCGGTATCTCAATAGGAGCAGAGGTAGAGGGGACACTGCTGGCAAAGCGTGCTGCCTGATGCATAGCTTTAGGACTGATGTCCATTGTATAGGCGTAGCCCGTCTGGGTTCCCTGCACAACGCGTATGCCGGCTCCGTAGAGCATTACCTGCTGTGCCTGGCTGACGGTCTCGTCCTGCAGCTCAAGACTGCTGATGCGGGTGTCCTCCAGATATATATCAGCATACTCTCCACCTCTGCTGAGAGCTGTGGAGAGTATGCTGTGAAGTTCCTTTTCTGTAAGAGAAAAATGTTCTGTCTTAGAAGTTGAAATATCGTTTTGCATTATAATATGATATGTCTCGAACCATCTGCTCAATGAACGGCATCTCCTCGGCTGGCAGTTTTCCGTCCTCAACATCCTGACCTATCATATTACAGAGCTGACGGCGGAAATACTCGTGACGGGGATAGGAGAGGAACGACCGGCTGTCTGTGAGCATACCCACAAAGCGACTCAGAAGTCCAAGGACGCTGAGTGCATTCATCTGGCGCTCCATTCCGTCGAGCTGATCATTAAACCACCATCCGCTGCCGAATTGAATCTTGCCTGGGGTGGGGCCTTCCTGGAAGTTGCCTATCATGGTGGCGAGCATCTCGTTGTCCGAGGGGTTGATGCAGTATAGGATGGTCTTGGCCAGGTTGCCTTCGCTGTTCAGCTTGTCAAGGAAGCGTGACAGGCTCTGGCTGGTGTTCCAGGTACCTATACTATCAAATCCGGTATCCGGGCCTAACTGCTTGAACATGCGGGTGTTATTGTTCCGCATGGGGCCGTAGTGGAACTGCTGTGTCCAGCCGGAACGGGCGTCCTGGCGGGCAAACTCGAGGAGCAGGGCGGAGCGGAATTTGTTGACTTCGTCAGCAGTCGGTTGCTTGCCCTCCATCACCTTCAGGAATGTCTGCTTAATCTCGGATTCTGTATAATCCTCGGCATAGAATTCGCTCAGGCCGTGGTCTGATAGCCGGCAGCCCAGTGAGGCGAAGAAATCATGTCGCTGCTGCAGGACTTCAGTCAGATCAGTATATGTGGTGATGTTGCGTCCGGCGGTCTGTCCCAGCTTCTCAATGTATGCTCTGTAGGCTGCGGGGTCTTCGATGGCCATGGCCTTGTCCGGTCGCCAGGTGGGGAGCATACGGGTGAGTTTGGGGTCGGCGCTGGTCTCCCGGGCGTAGGATGCATGAGAGGCCAGTGTGTCGGCGGGGTCATCGGTGGTGCAGACAACTTCTACGTTGTAACGCCTCATCAGTCCGCGAGCAGAGAATTCGGGCTGACTCAGTTTCTCGTTGCACTCCTCGAAAATCTCGCGTGCCGTGTTGGCATTCAGTAACTTGTTGATACCGAAGGCTGTGCGCAGCTCCAAGTGTGTCCAGTGATAGAGTGGGTTACGCATGCAGTAGGGCATGGTCTCGGCCCACTTCTGGAACTTTTCCCAATCTGTGGCATTACCGGTGATGTACTTCTCTTCCACACCGTTGGTACGCAGGGCGCGCCATTTGTAATGGTCGCCGCCTAACCACAGTTCGGTGATGGAGCTGAAGCGGTGGTCTTCGGCTACCTCGCTGGGATTCAGGTGGCAGTGGTAGTCTATGATGGGTAGGTTCTCAGCCTGCTCATGAAACAGCTTCTGTGCCGTTTCGCTTTGGAGCAGGAAGTCTTTGTCCATGAACGGTTTCATATCGGTAGTGCTTAAAGGTTCAGGCTTTTGGCAATGCCAAGTTCCAATCCGCGCAATTCTGCCAGACCTCTCAGACGACCGATACAGCTATAACCGGGGTTGGTCTTCTTTTTCAGGTCGTCGCACATCTGGTGTCCATGATCAGGACGCATGACAATGCTCTTCTGGCGCTTCTGCTGAATTTCGAGGAAGGCCTTCATGACTTCATACATGGGAACGTCACCTTCCAGGTGGTTCGCTTCGTGGAAATTGCCTTCAGCATCACGCTGGGTGCTACGCAGGTGAACAAAGTCAATACGGTCCCAGAAACGTCGCATCATGGCGGGGAGGTCATTCTGTGCACTTACGCCGAACGAACCGGTGCAGAGGCAAAGGCCATTGGCAGGACTGGGAATAGCATCAACAAGTGCCTGGAAGTCCTCGGCTGTACTGAGGATACGGGGCAGTCCGAGAATAGACATGGGTGGGTCATCGGGATGGATAACCAACTTCACACCAGCCTTTTCGGCAGCAGGGCAAACCTCTTTGAGGAAGTAGATGAGGTTGGCGCGCAACTTTTCAGGCGTGATATCCTTGTAGCGGTCTAACTCTTTCTGGAACTGCTCCAGGGTGAAGCTTTCCTCTGAGCCGGGCAGGCCGGCTATCATATTGCGGGTAATGAGTTGTTTCTCGGCATCGTCCATCTTCTCATAACGTACCTTTGCCTTTGCGATTTCCTCAGCAGTATATTCCTTTTCTGCTCCTGGACGCCGCAGGATAAAGAGGTCGAAGGCTACGAATGCAGCACGCTCAAAACGAAGGGCACGACTGCCATCGGGCATCTCGTAAGCCAGATTGGTACGAGTCCAGTCGAGGACGGGCATGAAGTTGTAGGTTACAACATCAACCCCGCATTCGCCCAGATTGATGAGACTTTGTTTATAATTATCAATATAAAGCTGGTAGCTGCCAGTCTGAGTCTTGATATGCTCGTGTACAGGCACGCTCTCAACTGCCGACCAGCGAAGTCCTGCATCCTCGACAATCTTCTTGCGCTTGAGGATTTCTTCCTTGGTCCATACCTCGCCGTTAGGGATATGATGCAATGCTGTTACTACGCCTGTGGCTCCAGCCTGACGTATGTCCTGAAGGCTGACGGGATCGTTGGGTCCATACCAACGGAAACTTTGTTCGCAGAGATACATAATATGAATCTTTTTGTATTGTTAATGTCAGATGGAGAACGCATCGAAGCCGCCGTCAACAACGGAGAGAACTCCGGTAACGAAGCTGCTGGCATCGCTGATTAAATAATGTATTGTGCCGAAAAGTTCTTCGGGCTCTGCGAAACGGCCGGCAGGCGTATGTGCAATGATAGTCTTGGCACGATCGGTCAGCGAGCCGTCTTCGTTGGTGAGCAGGGCACGGTTCTGATTTGTCAGCAGGAAACCGGGCACAATGGCATTAACACGCAGGCTGGGACTGAACTTTGAAGCCAGCTCTGTGGCCATGTACTTGGTATAGTTGCCAATGGCAGCCTTTGCCGCTCCGTATCCTACAACGCGTGTCAGTGGGCGCAAGGCACTTTCTGAGCAGAAATTAACGATGGCACCTTTCTCGTTCTTTGCCATAACAGGTACAAACACCTGTGTGGGGATTACGGTTCCGAACAGGTTCAACTCGACAACTTTCTTGAAGGCGTCAAGGTCGAGGTCGAGGAAGGTCTTGTCCGGGGCAATGGTAGCACCTGCCATATTGCCTCCGGCAGCATTCAGCAGCACGTCTATGGTGCCGAAGCGAGCCACAATATCGTCGCGGTTCTGTTCGAGAACCTCTTTCTTTAGTACATCGGTTACCAGGAAGAGTGCCTCGCCTTTCTGGTTCAGCTCTGCCTCTAACTCTTTGCCTTGATCTTCTATACGGTCCAGTATAACGACCTTTGCCCCTTGTTCTACCAGATAATGGGCAATGTTCCTACCCAGAATACCGCAGCCGCCGGTTAGAACGACTACCTTTCCTTTAATGTCGAATAAATTTTTCATTGTGTTAATGTATTTTGTTGTTATTTATTTTGTCTCTTTCAGCTGAACAGGTTTGTATCTGGGAACCAGCACCTTCAGGCAGCACCAGCCGATTATATAAGCAAGTGCACAGTAACAGAAGATGATGAAGTATCCGGCTGTCTTGCCTTCGAAGCCGAGGAATGTCATGTTTGTCTCTGCCGCATAGTGGAAAAGGTGACCGGAAATCTTGTTGATGGCATACGAACTGATACCGCCTGCCAGTCCGTTGATTCCTGTCATGGTGCCGACGGCCCGTTTGGGGAAAAGGTCGCTGGCCACAGAGAAGAGGTTAGCTGACCAGGCCTGATGAGCTGCTCCGGCAATACCGATGAGCACAATAGGGAACCAATAGCTATAGGTTCCTAACGGTTGGGCAAAGAGGGTAAGAAGCGGGAAGATGGCAAATACGAACATTGCCTTCAATCGTGCATCATAGGCTTTCAGTCCTGTGCGATTGATGATAATGGTTGGCAACTTTCCCCCAAAAATAGACAGCATGGTGATGGCATAAAGCACAAAGATAAGCATCATGGCTATGGGATTATGCGAAGGCAAATGATAGACATCGCTGATGTAGGCAGGCGTCCAGAAAAGGAAGAACCACCATACACCATCCGTTATGAGTTTTGCCAGGAAGATAGCCCATGTCTGCGGGAAGGTGAACATCTTCAGGAAAGGAATTCCTTTTTTTCTCAGTTCTGCTTCTTCTGGATTATCTACTAGTATATCTTGTCTGATATATGCATATTCTGCTTCATTGACAGCCTTGCACTTTCCGGGTTTTGAATAGAGGAAAATCCAGAATCCGAGCCAAATGAATCCAAGAGCACCTATGATGATGAATGCCATTTCCCAACCGTTCCCGATCCCCAGGTCTTTAAAGTATCGGGCCAGCAATGGTATGCTGACAGGTGCTATCAGCGCGCCAATGGTGCTTCCTGAGTTGAAGATGCTGGTGGCGTAAGCACGGTCCTTCATGGGGAAATACTCTGCTGTCACCTTTACGGCTGCAGGGAAGTTCCCGCTTTCACCTATACCTAATACTATACGCGATATAATAAAACAATAGGCGCTTACCGTGCTGACGGCTATTGCCGCTGAACCTGTTGCCTCAAAGAGCTCTTTTGTACTACCCAGGTTCAGATGCCACATAGTTGCCCAACCGCAAAAGGCGTGCATACAGGCACCAAGCGACCAGATGGCTATTGCCCAAAGATATCCTTTCTTTACGCCAATCCAATCCATGAAACGACCGGAGAACAGATTGGCAATGGCATAAACAAGGCCGAAGATAGCCGCAATATTTCCATAATCAGCATCTGTCCAGTGGAATTCGGGGGCGATGAAGTCCTTCCATGTGAGGGAGAGTACCTGGCGGTCCATGTAGTTTATGGTGGTGGCCAGGAATAGCATTGTACAGATGACCCATCTGTAATTGGTCATCTTCGGTGTTGTTTTAGTTTCCATTTTCAGGTTTTGTTTGTTTTATTGACCGCAAAGATAATAATAAATAAAATAGCGCACAATTATTTTGCATAAATTGTGCGCTACCTTATATTATTTTTGCAATATTTTAAGCTTTAGCCTAGTTTATCCTGCAGATATTCGGCAAAAATCCGTGCCGCACTCTCTACTTTCTGTGCGCAGGGACGTTTTTTGTAATATTCCGCATTCCTTTCATCCGGAACATAGGTGGTTTTCACTACAGGACAACCGTTCAGGCCTAACAGTTCGGCACAGATGATGGAGCCGTTTCTCTGCCGGAATGTCTCCAGAAGTTCCTGTACAACCTTATAGCAGGCGGCTTTCCCTTCGCGGTCGTCTCCTTCGGTCTGTCCGCAGTCCAGTCCTGCCAGGATGACGAGTCCCGATACTGTTCCGCACATCATGCGCATGCGGCCTACACCGCCGCCGAATCCGGCTGCTATGCGTTTGGCCATGGTGTCATCCAGGCCGTAAAGATCCGCAAAGGCAGCCACTACGCTTTGCGAGCATCCGTATCCGCTCATGAACAGCTCTACGGCATGTTGTATTCTGTCTTCCAATTCCTGTTTCACGGGGGTAGGGGTTACAAGTTATCACATTCTTTCAGCCACATGGATGAGGAGGCGTCGCTGGGCATGCGCCAGTCACCGCGTGGTGAAAGGGAACAGCTTCCGACTTTAGGCCCGTCCGGCAGGCAGCTGCGTTTGAACTGCTGGGCAAAGAAGCGGCGATAGAATGTCTTGAGCCAGTGCTTTATTGTATCGTCGGTATAATCGGTGCCGAATGCCTGGCGGGTCAGGAAATAGACTTTCTGGGGTCTGAATCCCCATCTGAGGGTGTAATAGAGGAAGAAGTCATGCAGTTCGTACGGTCCTACCAGGTCTTCTGTCTTCTGGGTGATGTTGCCTTGTTCGTCGGCGGGAATCAGCTCGGGGCTGATGGGGGTGTCGATGATGTCATGCAGTACGGTACGGGTGCTTTCGTCCTGTTGGGTATCGGCCACCCATTTTACGAGGTGACGTACCAGTGTCTTGGGTACGGATGCGTTGACGCCGTACATGCTCATGTGGTCTCCGTTGTAGGTGGCCCATCCTAAGGCCAGTTCGCTGAGGTCGCCTGTTCCTATTACCAGGCCGTTCATCTGGTTGGCGGCATCCATCAGTATCTGGGTGCGCTCACGGGCCTGGCTGTTCTCGTAGGTTACGTCATGATTGTCCGGGTCATGGCCCAGGTCCTTGAAGTGCTGGGCGCAGGCTTCCCTGATGCTGATTTCGCGTATGGTTATGCCCAGCAGGTTCATGAGGTTGACGGCATTGGTGTAGGTGCGGTCTGTGGTTCCGAATCCGGGCATTGTTATGCCTACAATGCCTCTTCGGCTCAGTCCTAACCGGTCAAAGGCTTTGACGCATACTAACAGGGCCAGTGTGCTGTCCAGGCCGCCGCTGATGCCTACTACTACTGTTTCCGCGCCGGTGTGGCTGATGCGTTTGGCCAGTCCTTCGGTCTGTATGCTGAAGATTTCCCGGCAGCGTTCATCCAGGTGTTTGCCTACGGGTACAAAGGGGTGGGCGTCTGTTTTGCGGGTCAGGTCGAATTCGCGTGTCTCGGTTCTTTCGGTGTCGATAACGGTGGCGGTGTCCCTGAGGGTTCGGGAGGCGCATGTGGCAAAGGTGGTGTTGATTCTGCGCTCTGTTCTGATGCGCTCCACGTCTATCTCTGTCTCCAGCAGTTGGGCGCTGAGTTCGTGACGGGGTGTCTCTGCCAGGAGCGTTCCGTTCTCGTAGATGAGTCCCTTGGCACTGAAGACCACATCCTGGGTGCTTTCACCATAACCGCAGCTGCTGAATACGTAGCCTGATATGGTGCGGGCGCTTTGTTGGGCGAGCAGGCTTTTCAGGTAATCGTATTTGCCTACAAGGTCGTTGTCGGCACTGAGGTTGAAGATGATGTCGGCTCCCTGCATGGCCATGTAGCTGCTGGGCGGAATGGGGGCCCATACGTCTTCGCAGATTTCGACGCCGAAGGTGCAGGAGGGGGTACGGAACAGTATGTACTGGTTCAGGGGTACCTGCTGACCGCATACGAGCAGTGTGCCGGCGGGTATGTCTGTTCCGCTGGTGAACCATCGTTTTTCGTAAAATTCCTTGTAATTGGGCAGGTAGGTTTTGGGTATCATGCCCAGGATTTTTCCCTTCTGTATGACTGCGGCGCAGTTCAGCAGGGATCCTTTATAGGCTACGGGCAGTCCTACGATGCTGATGATGTCCAGACTGCGGGTGAAGTTCATGAGCTGTATCAGGGCCATCTCGGCCTGCTCCAGGAGGAGCTGCTGCTGGAAGAGGTCCTGGCAGGTGTAGGCTGTGAGCGAGAGCTCGGGCAGACAGATGATTTCCACTCCATGTCCTTCTGCCTGTACGATGAGCGATTCTATCTGCTCTACGTTATACTGGCAGTCGGCCACCCTCACTGAGGGGATGGCCGAAGCTACTTTTACAAATCCGTGGTTCATGTTCAGTTGACAGTTGACAGTTGATAGTTGACAGTTAGAAGAGGGACCTCTTACTTAATCATATCTACACTTCGTTTTACGAAGCGGGTGAGTGCTTCTCCCTTCAGCATTCCGTTCTGCAGGAGTGCCAGGTCAATGAGCTGGTGAACGCGTTCATTTCCGTCGGCATAGGCTTTCAGTATGTCGTTCTTCTTCTTGTTCTCGGCCTGTATGTCATCACCGCATTTCTTCAGGTCGTCTTTCTCTTCCTGGGTGATTTCCTCGGGCTTCTTCTTGTCCTGTTCCTGACGGAGTACAGCCTGACGGGCTGAGAGTCCCTTGATTTCTGCTTCTATGGGCTTCAGGGCATCTGCGGTATTGGCCTCACTGTCTTCAAGTACTTGCCTGATCAGTGGCGCATCGGTATTCAGTACCAGTGTGTACATATCGGGCATTTCGCCGTAGAAGCTCATTCCGGGCTGCAGACGGGCCATTTCCTTCATACGGCGCATATACTCGCTCTGGGTAATCATTACAGGAAGCTGCTCCTCGCCAAGCGCCTGGACTTCTACATGGAAGTCGGTTTTGTCTGTACGAGGCATCTGACTGTTGAAGATACTTGACAGTTTGTCACCTCTCTCTGCCTCCAGAATGTCACGTTTGGTCTCTTCCTTCTGGATAAGGCGGTCTATGACGTCGCCGTCCACACGGGTGAAGGTGCTCTTCTCCAGTTTACGCTCCAGCATGCCTACCAACGGTGTATCCAGCTGACCGTCCATCAGCAGTACGCTAAAGCCTTTCTGCTTGGCAGCCTCGATATAAGTGTACTGTGCATCGGGGTCGTTGGCATACAGGTAAACGAGCTGGCCGTCCTTGTTGGTCTGGTTGTCCTTGATGAGGGCCTGGTATTCCTCCAGAGTAAAGTATTTGCCCTCTGTATCCTTCAGGAGGAAGAAGTTCTTGGCTTTCTCATAGAAGTCTTCTTCGGAGAGCATGCCGTAATGGATGAATATCTTGATGTCATCCCACTTCTTCTCGAAGTCGGCACGTTCTGTCTTGAAGATGCTTGCCAGTCGGTCGCTCACTTTCTTAGTGATATATGAACTTATCTTCTTAACGTTGGCATCGCTCTGCAGGTAGCTGCGGCTAACGTTCAGAGGGATGTCAGGACTGTCAATGACACCGTGCAGCAATGTCAGAAACTCGGGTACGATGTTCTCTACTGAGTCTGTAACGAAGACCTGGTTGCAGTACAGCTGAATCTTGTTGCGCTGCATTTCTATGTTATTCTTGATCTTGGGGAAGTACAGGATACCTGTCAGGTTGAAGGGGTAGTCCACATTCAGGTGAATCCAGAACAGGGGCTCGTCTGCCATGGGGAAGAGATGCCGGTAGAATTCCTTGTAGTCCTCATCCTTAAGCTCGCTTGGCTTCTTAATCCACAGGGGCTCTACATTATTTATTATATTATCTTCCTCTGTATCCACTTGTTTGCCGTCCTTCCATTCGGTTTTCTTGCCGAAGGCTACGGGTACGGGCAGGAAGTGGCAGTATTTGCGCAGCAGTTCCTCTATCTTGTTCTTCTCCAGGAATTCCTGGCAGTCATCGTCAATGTGCATAACGATGCTGGTACCACGATCGGCTTTGTCTGCTTCCTCCAATGTGAACGAAGGGCTGCCGTCGCAGCTCCACTTCATAGCGGGAGCATCCTGATAGCTCTTTGTGATAATATCGACCTGCTTGCTGACCATGAACGAACTGTAGAAACCGAGTCCGAAGTGCCCGATGATGGCATTGGCATCGTCCTTGTATTTGTCAAGGAAGTCATTGGCCCCTGAGAAGGCAATCTGATTAATGTACTTCTCAATCTCGTCGGCTGTCATACCTATACCACGGTCTGTTACCGTAATGGTCTTGGCATCCTTGTCAACGCTGACGGTTACCTTCAGGTCGCCCAGTTCGCCTTTGAACTCGCCCTTGCCGCTGAGTGTCTTCAGCTTCTGGGTAGCATCTACGGCATTGCTGACAATCTCGCGTAGGAAAATCTCATGATCGCTGTACAGGAACTTTTTGATTACGGGGAATATGTTCTCTGTTGTAACCCCAATATTACCTTGTTTCATTTTTGTATATGAATTATATTTATTTTCGTTTTCTTTATGCTTCTACGATGATGATTCTGTCATCCTCAACTTCAGTTTTCAGTGTCGTGGGATGCTCATCCTGCATCAGTACATCGCACAGGGGATCTTCGAGCATGGTCTGCAGGATGCGCTTCAGCGGACGGGCTCCGTATTGTACATCATAGCCTTTCTTTCCCAACAGCTGCCGGGCCTCGGGTGTCACTTCCAGTGTTACGCCCAGGTCGCTGACGCGGCTGAGTAAGGGCTTCAACTCTATTTCCACAATCTTCTGTATGCTATCCTGGTCCAGCTGGTTGAAGTAGATGATGTCATCCAGACGGTTCAGAAACTCGGGGGCAAACTGCTTCTTCAGGGCTTTCTGTACCAGGTCTCTGCTCAGTTGCTTGTTCTGGCTGGCATCTGTTCCGCTCTGAAAACCTACGCCGCGGCCGAAGTCGCGAATCTGTTTGGTTCCGCAGTTGGAGGTCATGATGATGATGGTGTTCTTGAAGTCGATGGTGGCTCCGTTGCCGTCGGTCATTCTTCCTTCATCCATCATCTGAAGCAGGATGTTGAAGACATCGGGGTGTGCCTTCTCTATCTCGTCAAGCAGTACGATGCTGTATGGTTTGCGCCTTACCTTCTCTGTCAGCTGGCCGCCTTCCTCAAATCCTACATATCCTGGAGGGGCTCCTACCATCCGGCTTACGGTATGCTTCTCCATATACTCACTCATGTCAACTCTGATGATGCTGTTGGCTGAGCCGAACATTTCCTCGGCCAGACACTTGGTCAGGTAGGTTTTTCCTACGCCGGTGGGACCTACGAACATGAATGTGCCGATTGGCTTCTTGGGATCCTTCAGTCCGATCCGGCTGCGCTGGATACTTCTGACAATGGCCTGGATGGCATCGTCCTGACCGATTACGGCATTCCTGAGATTGCCTGCCAGATTTCTCAACTTCTGATTCTCCTCTTCTCCTATGCGCTGAACGGGGATTCCTGTCATCATGCTTATAACGTCGGCCACAATGGTCTCATCTACTTGCGGGCGGTTATTACGGATACTGTTCTCCCATTCCTTCTGCTTTTCCTGAAGAGCCAGTTCGATGTTCTTCATCTGGTCACGGTATTCCGCAGCCTTTTCGAAGTCCTGCTTCTTTACGGCCTGATTCTTCATCTCCTGCAGTTCTTCAATATGCGCTTCCAACTGCGTTATCTCCTCCGGAACGGGAATTTCCTGGATATGTACGCGGCTTCCTGCCTCGTCCATGGCATCGATAGCCTTGTCAGGGAAACTGCGTTCTGTGACATAACGGTCGGTCAGTCTGACACAAGCCTCCAATGCTTCCGGTGTATAGGTTATATTATGATGTTCTTCGTAGCGATCCTTCAGATTGTTCAGTATCTGCAGGGTTTCTTCTTTTGAAGTAGGCTCTATGATTACCTTCTGGAAGCGTCTGTCCAGCGCTCCGTCTTTTTCGATGGTTTTTCTGAATTCGTCGGTGGTGGTGGCTCCGATACACTGGAACTCTCCTCTGCTCAGCGCCGGTTTCAGCATGTTGGCGGCATCCATGGAGCCGGCGGCTGCTCCGGCGCCTACAAGGGTGTGAATCTCGTCAATGAAGACTATGATATCAGGATTCTTCTGCAGTTCCAGAATGATGCTGCGCATTCGTTCCTCAAACTGGCCGCGGTACTTGGTTCCGGCTACGACGCTGGCCATGTCCAGTACAATCACACGTTTGTTCCATAGCAGGTGGCTGACCCTATGCTGTACAATCCGTTGAGCCAGTCCTTCTACGATGGCACTCTTGCCTACGCCTGGCTGACCTATCAGTATGGGGTTGTTCTTCTTGCGCCTGCTCAGAATCTGTGCTACCCGTTCTATTTCTTTCTGACGGCCGATTACGGGATCCAGCAGTCCGTTGGCGGCTGCCTGTGTAAGGTCTGTGCCGAAGTTGTCAAGGACAGGTGTCTTGCCTGTTCCCTTCTTCTTGATCTGAAGAATGGAGAGTGCTCCGGTATCGTCACCCTGTGCCGTTTCCATATTCTCATCCTCATCCTCCTCATTATTTCCGGAATCGTCGGCGGTGTCCTTCGTGTCTTCCTGGGCAATGCCGTTCTGCTGAAGAATTCTGGTGATGGCCTGGTAGGTGATATTCATGCGCTCCAGAATCAGGCTGGCATCGCTGTCGCCTAATTTCAGAAGGGCCAGCAGTACGTGTATTATATATATGGTATCGGACTTCATCTGCTTGGCCTCCAGTACGCATACCCTTAGGATGCGTGAGGCGGTGATGTCAAATCCTATATCAGTCAGCGATGGCGGAACCAGTACCTGTTTCTGCTTAGCGATGGCTTCCAGCTCCTGTTTCAGCAATGACAGGTCAGGCTGTATTTGCAGCAGGGCATCCCTGGCTGGATTCTGTTCCTTCTGTCGCAGGATAGCCAGAACCAAGTGCACGGGTGTTACGCAATCGTTATGCAGACGTTCAGCTTCTTCCTTGCTGAAGGCCAGCACTGTATTCATCTCTGGTGAAAACTTTATTGTCATTATATTATTTTTTTGCTTCAGTTATTACGTTCCATAAGTGATAATACAAAATCCGTGCCAATACTTAATCTGTATGACGCATTGTCAGCCATTATGGATTAGAAGTCCCCCCCGTGACCGTCCTCCTGTTCAGGCAAGGATGCTCTATTCCGGTTATCTGTCATAGTATAACCATAATACTTATCATTCATAACCTATATACTTATACTATTCAAGTACTATACTTACAATACATACAGATACAGATAATACAGTGGTTTTAAACATACACGCGCGCGCAGGAATTTTTTTTTTCACGAAATGCAGAGTCCTGCGCGCACACGTGTATCTGAAAACTGCTGTATTATCTGTATGTGTATGTATCGGATCAGGCGGATATCGGCTGTCAGAAATGCCTCCATATCCTCTTCTGAGGCAAACCGCCCGGCTCTTTCTCCGAAAAGTTATGCTAAGTTACAACATTTCATCCTCAATTTGCAAATTCTTGGGCTGTTATGTTGGCTAATATGTGCATTTTGTAACTTTTACCTTATATTCTTTCTCTATTTACAGAGTTGCGGATTAACGTATTTCTGATTCCTTTTTTGTTAAGAAAAACCCTAAAATGGGACTTGTTTTTGATATAAATCAATAAAGAGAAATGTTTTTGCTCTTTCTTGTCTGAAAATTTGGTTTGATATAAAAAATCAGCGTACCTTTGCACCAGCAAAAGAAAACATAGTGTTGTTAGTTTTAGTTTAAGGTTAAAGAAAAGTTTTTAGGTTAATTAGTTAAGGTAAATTATTACTTTAAGAGACGCAAGGTCTGCCGTGAGGTAGGCCTTAGTTTTTATTTATAACCAAGGTGGAATGGGCGTTTTATTATTATTGAAAGGCTGTTTCGCTTCCAGGGATAGGCAGTTTCGCTACAGGTTAGATGCCGTATCAGTCAAAATATGGTAAAATGTTTGTGATTTTGCGTACATTTAATCGGTTTTTTTGTAACTTTGCTGCTGAAATTACGTAATTTGGAATTAATATGGGATTCTTTAATTTCTTCTCAAAAGAAAAGAAGGAGACTCTGGATCAGGGTCTGGAGAAGACAAAGGAGAGTTTCTTCGGGAAACTCTCAAGAGCTATTGCCGGTAAGTCAACGGTGGATGATGATGTGCTGGACAACCTGGAAGAAGTTCTGGTTACGAGCGATGTGGGTGTGGATACTACCCTTAATATCATTCAGCGCATTGAAGCGCGTGTGGCCAGGGATAAGTATGTATCCACAAATGAGCTGAACAATATCCTGCGTGATGAGATAGCCCGCCTTCTGACAGAAAATAACACCGATGATACCGAAGGGTTTAAGATTCCGGAGGGAAAGAAGCCATATGTTATAATGGTGGTTGGCGTGAATGGAGTGGGCAAGACCACCACCATTGGAAAGTTAGCATACCAATTCAAACAGGCCGGATACAAGGTTATGCTGGGTGCCGCTGATACTTTCCGTGCCGCTGCTGTCGAGCAGTTGGTCATTTGGGGCGAAAGAGTGGGTGTGCCTGTTGTTAGGCAGAAAATGGGCAGTGATCCTGCCAGTGTGGCATTTGATACGCTGAACAGTGCCATTGCCAATGATGCGGATGTGGTTCTGATAGATACGGCCGGACGTTTGCATAACAAGAAAGGACTGATGGACGAACTCTCCAAAATCAAGCGTGTGATGCAGAAGCTTATTCCTGATACACCAGATGATGTGATGCTGGTGCTGGACGGCAGTACAGGGCAGAATGCCTTTGAGCAGGCAAAGCAGTTTACACAGGCAACAGATGTTACCAGTATGGCTATCACCAAGTTGGACGGTTCGGCCAAGGGTGGTGTGGTAATAGGCATAAGTGATCAGTTCAAGATTCCTGTACGCTATATAGGTTTGGGTGAAGGAATGGAAGATTTACAAGGATTTAACCGCAGGGAGTTTGTGGATTCCCTGTTTAAACATTAAGTTCCGGAGCCCTGATGAAAGTCCCTACTGTAGATATAATTACACTTGGATGCAGCAAGAATTTGGTGGATAGTGAGAAGCTTATCCGTCAGTTTGAACTGAATGGTTTTGCTGTTACCCATGACTCTGAAGACCCGAAGGGCGAAATAGCCGTCATTAATACCTGTGGTTTCATCGGTGATGCCAAGGAGGAAAGTATCAATATGATTCTGGAGATGGCTCAGCGTAAGCAGACGGGTAATCTGAAGCAATTGATTGTAATGGGATGCCTTTCTGAGCGGTATCTGCATGAATTGGAAGGCGAATTACCTGAAGTTGACCGCTTCTACGGCAAGTTTGACTGGGATAGGATTATCTCGGATTTGGGTAAGATCTATCATCATGAGGCCTGTAATTCCAGGCATA
>CACYMI010000031.1 GCA_902775385.1 uncultured Bacteroidales bacterium | reverse complement strand
CAGTCTGGGCAAGGAGGCCAGTGCCAGTATCGGCCTGGTGAGTACCACCATCTGGCTCTTCGGCAGCCTTTCTTCTGCTGCTAACGTAGGATTCTACGTCCAGGTGGCCCACCGCATTGGAGCCGGAGAGTTTGCCGAGGCCAGGAATGTGCTCAGGCAGAGCTTCCTCTCATGCATTCTATTCGGATTCATGCTATTGGCCATAGGAGTCAGCATTAGTCCTTACCTGCCTGCTTGGTTAGGCGGCAATGCCGACATCAATGCCAATGCCACCCTGTACTTTATGTGCTACAGCCTGTGTTTGCCCTTTGCGCAACTCAACTCGCTCTGCAGCGGTATGCTTCGCTGTAGCGGAAACATGCACATACCCAGCCTGCTGAACATAGGCATGTGTTTCCTGGATGTGATATTCAACTGGTTTCTGATCTTTCCCTCGCATCAGGTATGGGGAATAACCATACCGGGAGCCGGATTGGGAGTGATGGGAGCTGTCATCGGAACAGGACTGGCTTTTGCCGTCACCTCGCTGCTGATGTGCTACTTCACCACGATTGCCAGCAAGGAACTGAACCTGCTGCAGGACAAGGGCAGTTTTATCCCCAAGACCGGCACACTGCTCAAGGCTGTCAAGATCTCCCTTCCCATAGCCGTTCAGCACATCATCTTCTGCGGCGCGCAAATTACCAGTACACTGATTGTGGCACCATTGGGAACAGTAGCAATCGCCGCCAATTCCTTCGGTATCATCGTAGAGGCACTCTGCTACATGCCTGGCTACGGTATAGCGGATGCAGCCACCACACTGGTAGGACAGAGCCTTGGCGCCAAGCGAAGGAAACTGGCCCGCAGTTTTGGGAATATCACGGTAGGAATGGGGGTAGCTGTCATGACAGTATTAGGTGTGGTGATGTACATGACGGCACCTTATCTGATGGGACTGATGACACCGGACATTGACGTGCAGCATCTGACCACTCAAATCCTGCGTATAGAGGCCTTTGCCGAACCGATGTTCGCAGCCAGCATTGTAGCATACGGTGTATTTGTGGGAGCCGGTGACACACTGATTCCCTGTGCTATGAATCTGGGCAGCATCTGGGTAGTACGTATCACCCTGGCAGTAGTATTGTCAGCCACTATGGGATTACAGGGTGTATGGATAGCAATGGCTACGGAGCTGTGCTTCAGGGGAGTCATCTTCCTGGTACGCCTGCATGGTGAAAGTTGGATGAAGAAGATTCCCTAACCCTTGACAGTAAACTTGGCAAAGCGCAAAAGCAACTGTTTGGTTCCCACATTCCGGAAACTTACACAAGCCTTGGCATCCAGTCCGCTGCCCTCCAGTTTCTCAACCACACCTTCCCCGAACCTCTCGTGTACAATAACGGTTCCTACCCTTAATCCATTGATGGAGGCAGGTACGGAAGCTGTAGTCGGCTGAGGGGCAGAAAGGGGTTTCCTTACCTTAATAAAATTGGATGGCGGTGCAGGGGTGGTACGTGCTGGTTCTGAATATGTACGTGGCTGCCTGGGTATAAACGCAGGACGTGATACGATGTCCCTGAAGGAGGGCATCTCGGGCTTATCGGACTTCAGGTACTGCCTGTCAATGTCCTTCAGGAACCGGCTGGGCTCACAATCCGAGGTTATACCGAACTTCATACGCCTACGGGCATAGGTTAGGTACAGGTATTGTTTGGCGCGGGTCATGGCTACATAGAAGAGGCGCCTTTCCTCCTCAATCTGCTTAGGACTGTCCATAGACATCTGACTGGGGAACAATTCCTCTTCAAGCCCTACTACCAGAACGGCCTCGAATTCCAGTCCTTTGGCAGCATGCACGGTCATAAGGGTTACCTTGTTGTCACCTTCACTCTCGTCCTCGTCCATATCCGTAAGCAGACTGACCTCTGACAGGTAGTTGGTAAGCATATATCCCCCACCCGTCTCTTTGCGTTCCTGAACGAAGGAGGCCATGCCGTCCAGCATTTCCTGCAGGTTCTCCTGACGGGAGATATCCTCGGGTTCCTTACCCTGGAAGATATCCTGCTGAATACCGCTTATCTTCACAACGGCCAGTCCGACCTCGTGTGCATCCTGGGTAAGGGCTATCTCACGAAGGGAGAGAATCATGTCGGCAAAGGCTTTCAAGCGCTCCTTGGTGGGATTATTAACATCCAAAGATTCAGGATGACTTAGGATTTCCCAGGGTGTTACGTTCTGTCCGGCAGCTGCCATAAGTACCTTTCCCAAAGTGGTATCACCAATCTTCCGGTTAGGATAGTTGATGATACGCTTCAGGGCCTCCTCGTCGTATGGATTGACAATCAGGCGGAAGTAGGCAATCACATCTTTGATTTCCTTTCGCTGATAGAAGGAGGTACCGCCATATATTCTGTAGGGAACACTCATCTTGCGGAGGGCATCCTCCAGACTTCGGCTCTGCGCATTGGTACGGTACAGGACGGCAATATCCTGATACCTGAGGTTCTTGGCAGTTGCAAGATGACGTATTTTTCTGACAACAATATTTGCTTCATCCACATCGCTATAAGCTTTACAGACTTCGATAGGATCGCCCACATTCCCAGTGCTGTAAACATCTTTTCTGATTTGCTGGACATTATGATGGATAAGACTGTTGGCCGCACTGACGATTGTTTGGGTGGAACGGTAGTTCTGTTCCAGTTTAAAGAGCTTAACGCCGTTGTATAACTTCTGGAAATTCAGGATATTGTCAATCTTTGCTCCACGGAAACTGTAAATGCTCTGGGCATCGTCACCAACCACACATATCTGATGCTGGGCATAGTTGGTATCCTGATACTCATCCACAAGGATATACCTGAACTTGTCCTGGTATTTCTGAGCCACATCCGGATTGTTATGGAACAGCATCCAGGTATATACCAGCATATCGTCAAAGTCCATGGCATTGCTCTGACGGCAACGGCGCATATACTCCTCGTATATCGTACATACCTCAGGCATTCCCTGTGCCCGGTCACGCTCCATCAGACGGGCGGAATTGCGGTAGGCGGCTGGCAGGATGAGGGAATTCTTGGCATTGCTGATATGGGACAGGACGGCACTGGGCTTGTACTTCTTGTCCTCCAGCTTCATATCCTTGACAATGGTCTTGATAAGGCTCTTGCTATCCGATGTGTCGTAGATGGTAAAGTCAGCATTGAATCCGATGCGGTCGGCCTCGTACCTGAGAATCTTGCCGAAGATGCTGTGGAAGGTTCCTGCCCAAAGGTATCGGGCCCGCTCCTCACTGACCAGTTTGGCAATACGCTCCTTCATCTCACGGGCAGCCTTGTTGGTAAAGGTAAGGGCGAGGATGCTCCAGGGCTCATAGCCCTGTTCCAGCAGATAGGCTATCTTATAGGTTATGACACGTGTCTTACCGCTTCCAGCTCCGGCAATGACCAACGAGGGGGAATCAAGGCAGAGTACGGCTTCTCTCTGACTGGGATTTAAATCATCTAATAGCATCAGGGAACTATATTAAATATGTATATGGCGCAGTGTATGACGAAGGACAGCAGCATCACTATGACAATGAACGACGGGAACCTGCGAATACCATAGGTAAGCATATCCGAGAAATCCTGTATTGTCTTTATACGACCGGTCTGAAGCGCATACACAGACGAAAGAAATATCACACACCAGATGAAGACTATGGGTAAGCCATGGATAAAGGGACTGTTACGGACTTCACCGGTAACACTGAGGAGCGGGCTGTGGGGATGAAGAGCACATACCATCAGCAACGCAACCAGCAAAACTAATACAATGGAAACCGTGTAAAGGGCCTTGATGTCACTGTTTTCTTTTCTGTCAAGAATACCGCTACGCATAACACCGCCTATACCGATAACAGAGGTAATACATAGTACATTCCACTTATTGGCACATACAATAGGCAGATGATAGAAAATCCACCTAAAGCCTTCTTCGCTAAGCAACGACTTACAGTTGATCCCTAACGCCGAAAGCATCCATGAGAGTATCGGTAGCATTACGGATACAACTATCAGCAGCAGTATCAGATATGACAGAAAAGTGTTTTTATTCATCGTCGGCAATCAAATGCTCTGGGTCAATAATATGCAACTGAATGGCTCTTACAGCCAGATGAACAGCATTTACGCCTGTACGCTCATTGGGAGCAAAAAGGCGGTTGATAAGGTCAGCCTGACGTTTCTCCAGACTCTTGGTACCAAAGGGCATCTGACGCAGATTGGCTATCATATCCTTGGTATAACCAAGTGCCAGATGGCGCAGGAATCGCTCATCATATTCATCTATCTCATACTCTATCATCGCATCAGATGTGGCAGACTCGCCGTTCACCATTCGCTTGAACCGGTCAATCACCTTCTCCAGGAAAGGTTCATTGAAGACCAGCTTCCTGCCATGCATCACTAACTGCACGTCATCGCGCTCCAACAGGTTGCCGGTCTTGAGGATGATGCCGTCGGCACCGGCATTCAGAACTTCCACCCAGAGTTTCTCATTCAGGACCTCTCCGGTGAAGACAAGGACCTTGACCTGTGAGTAGCGGGCTTTCAGCTGTCGGCAGATATCCACACCGACAGTAGTGCTTCCGCCCAGCCCCAAATCCAACAGGACCAGGTCAGGTGCCTCGCCACGCATCAGTTTCCAGAACTCACTCTCGTTCTGGGCTGTACCGATTATTTCTGCCTCGGGAATATCATGACGGAAAATCTCCTCCGTTCCCTTCAGCTCTAATTTTACATCTTCTACGATGATAACCTTGAATTTGTCCATATATATACCGTATTAGTTTTGATTTCCAGTCAGTGTAAAGTGTATGGTAAAGCCTGCGTCCGTCTGGGATGCATCCAGGCGCAGACCGGGATGACCGTAATGCGCATCATGCTCGCGGATAATCTGACGGACAATATAATAGGCGAAGTTGTCCTTAGAGGGTGAGAACAGGTCGTTCAGTTCCTCCTCGCTACGCCGGATACCGGTGAAAGTGAAGTATATGCTCACAACTTTGTCATCTGGTACATAGCTAACCTTCAGCTGAGTGATTTCTTTTTGGTTGGCCGTAAGGATATTGTCAACAAGTATCCTAATCAGGTTACGGTCACAACGGACACTGAGGACAGTATCCGCGCACGTGAGCTGAATATCACGTTTCTCTCTGGACTGAATAATGTCTGTCTTCCTCTGTACATAGGCCGAGATATCATTGCAACTGACCGTCTGACTGTGGAAGTCCGACTGTAACAATTGGCGGTTGGCCTGTTCGTACAGCAGCAAGTACAGTTCCTTATAATAATGTACCAGAGTATTCAGTTCATCTATTGCCTCGGAGTTATCTGTATTTTCCCACAGACTCTGTGCCATCTGGTCAATACGGGCCGGATAATACATAGTCTCATGCTTGATGGTGCTGAGTGAGTTGTCCAGGACCTGATTCATTACATACAGGCGGTCCTCCTCGAACCTGAGTTTGTAATTCTGTTCGGTAAGGGAAGTGATACGCTGCTGTAATTCATTGATCCTAAGCAGGCGGTCGGTCATATCAGAATAGAAGGCACGGACAAGACCGGAAAGATAGGTATCATCCTGTACACAAGTAAGCAGGCGGTCATGCTCATCAGTCAGGGAGCGGATAAACGCTGTATTCAGGAGGATAACATCAGACTCGGAGTGAAGAGCCAGCTTTTCCAATTCCCTGACGTGGGAAATAATTCTTCCCAACGTGAGCGTAAAATCACCGCTCAGGGATGCGATTCTCCTTTTGTTACGGATGCGGTCCTTCAGGAACAGCATATAGATGAGGAAAAGTATAATGATTCCGGATAAGGTGAGCAGGACAAGCAGTACGGAACTGTCATATTTAGCCTCTTCCATCCGGCGGCAATAGGATGCCAGTGAAGTATCCTGCGAATAGAGCCAGTGCAGACGTACACACTCGTTGTTGTTAAACCGGTAGTCATCCCAGCGCTTCAGTGCTTGCGAGGCAATAGCCATCTCATTCCTCAGCTGCACAACCTTTATGGTGTCCATAGGTGAGGCAGAGACCTTCAGTGCACTGTCGCCAAAAAGAAGGGCATCCTCATACCGGCCTTCTACATTGGCATTGTAGGTGGAGTCACAAAGTGAACGGAAGAGGCTGTATGATGCCTGAGCAGATACTGACAGCGCAAATACCAAAGCCACGCTCAGCACCCTGGGCAGACGGAACCAGAACCTGCTGCCATTGCCTGGCGAGCTTTCAACACCGAAGTCGCAGACGGCAAAACGGGAGGAGAGTTTCTTATACTTATGGATGATTCCCTTACAGTTCATGATGCCGAAGCCAAAACCCTTGTTATCGTTGGATATACCCAGATGGGAGGAATCGTACACATTGCTATTATTAAGGATATCCACGTCCCGGGAGCTCAGTCCGATGCCGGTATCCTCGATACCCACCTCTACATAGTCATCCGTCGCATCCAGTGTTATCTGTACTTTTCCGCCCGGATTGGTGAACTTACGGGCATTGTCGGCCAGGGTATTGACCATAAAAAGGGTCAGCGCTTCATCGGCCTTCACTTTCAGATCAGTCTCAGGAACAACAAGAGTGATGTCCTTCTTTCCGAAAGATGTCTTGCCAAGCCTGAGGATATCAAGGGTATTACTGAGCGGGAAGGTGGTGATATGAAGGTTCAGCAGCCCCCTTTGCATCTTTATCCACTCGGTCAGCACATCATTGATACGGGTAATCTCGGTAATAAGTTCACGTATATAGGTAAGGCGCTCCAGGCTGGCTTTGCCCTCTGCCTTCATCCGCTTGGTCTCAGCAAGGATTCTGTTCAGGTACGGTATAATGGCATAGACCAGCGAGACCTTTGCCCTGCGGATGATATTACCGTTCCGGTAGTCCTCGATATGCAGCCTGCTACTGTTACCCAGATCGGTCAAAGTTTCCATATCACTCTCCTGCTGCCCGACAAACTGAGCTATCCGGTTTCTGGCATCCGCATAGTAACCGGAGTCCCGGATGCTCAAAAGTGTTGCATACTGCGAGGTAATGTGGTTCTTTATACGATGGATATACAGCATTACCAGAACGATAATCAGGAACAGCAACAATAATAACAGGCCTATTCCCACCTGGACGTCTCTTACCTCCTTGGAGAGATTCTCCTTTCGGATATCCAGTTCCTTGTTCTGACGGGAATCATCCAACAGATCCAGGTAAATATTACGATGGTAGTCAGAACGCTCCTTGTTGCCGATGGAACTGTAGGAAAGGCTCAGGCGCTCATGGATTCCAGCCATCCAGGCAATAAAGGTCTTGCTGGAACGCTTCTTCTGGCTATGAACCAGGGACAAGGCCTTTGTGTAACTGGCATGAGCCTGCTGATAGCTTCCCTCAGAGAAATATATATCACCGATGGTTCTGTACAGGCAAGCGGTTTGGAACAAGTCCTTGTACTGCTTGAAAAGGCTGAGGGATTTTCTTGCCAGCGCCAAAGGCAGGGTACATGGCGAGTCATCACCAATGACAAGGCTGTCATGCAACACCTGATCATTGATGTAATTATACGCATCCCTTCTGTACTGCCTGACGATACTTACGTTGGCGGAATCAATGAGCATCTCGGCAAAGGACTGAAGAGAGTTGGCCTCGAAGTACGTAATCTTCCTGGACTTGGAGAGCGTATAGGTAAGAAGCAGGTGGTCAAACTCCTGCAGTATTACATCCGTCCTGTTACCCTTGAGCAGACCTCCGCTACCCAGCATGTAGTGATAGTAAAGGAACTGGGTGACATCCTTGTCCGACTTGACATAGTCCGAGATGGCATTAATCTCCACATTGGCCAGAGAATCCTGCCCCAGGTAATAATAATAAGTGGAGGAGACAATGTGGAACTCGGTGTTAGCGTAATAAATGCGGTTTAACTGATGATCCGTAAGTTCATTCAGACTCTCGTTAATCCGGTCCATTCTGTTCAGCGCACTGTTCCTGTAACGGAAAAACTCATATCCGTTGCCGATACGCTGCATCACCTTCATCATCATCACATCCGAGCAGAGAAGCTCTATCTGGTTGCGCGACTGCCGTTGGACCTTGTTGAGCAGCCTGGCAGAGATGTCGAACTTCATTTGCTGGTAATAGTAATAGGCCAGATTATTAAGAGCCTCACTCCTACCCTCCTCATAATTCCCGGATAAGGAATAGGCTTTCTTGGCAGCCAGATAGGAGGAGTCTATGTCGGAATATCGGGTCTCGTAAGAGATAGTATTGCAGATATCCGAAGAACGTTGCTCCTCGGATACACCGCTTCTACATCCGGTAAGCAGAAGGATTGCCGATATGACAGATAGTAGAATCCTCAAAATACCGCACTGATTATCTTGTTAATGCAGCCAGGAGAAGAAGGCAGCATAAATGATACTGTAAAGTAAGGTTGCCAGGAAAACCGCCTGCAGAATATGCAGGTCCTTTACCATATACCCGGTTGAAGTGAACAGTGATGAGCAGTTCTCGCGGAAAACAGTGAATCTTCTGGTCAGTGACTGATAGATATAATAGAATCCCGTTCCTATCAGCGAACCGGATACGGCACCTGCCAGAATGTCACCGGGGTAATGGAGTCCGAGGTAAATCCTGCTGTAGGACGAGAGTAATGCCCATGAGAACATCACTACCGTTGTGAGCCTGTTCCGGAAAATCAACGAGAAGTATATTGCAATAGCAAAGGTGTTAGTGGCATGGCCTGAGATAAAACTGTACATGCCACTTCTGTAGTTATTGACCAAATCCACCAGCCCTTCCATTGACGGGTCATGTGATGGCCTGAGTCTGTGAAAGAAGGGCTTGCACAGACCGCTTGAAAAACGGTCCGAAACCACAACAAGCAAGAAGGTCAGGCCTAACAGAATAAGGTAACGGCGCGCATTGTTATTCTTGAGAACGACATAAAGCATACACAGGAAAAGGGGAATCCATGTACCGGTACTGGTAATGGACAGGAAGATGCCGTCAAGAAAGGCCGAATCGCTGCCGTTGAGGAAAAGTAACAGTTCTCTGTCAAATGAAATCAGCTGGTCAATCATACTTATAAAGCTAAATCAGTTCAAACGTATTCTTAGGTATCCATCCAATCTTTCCGTCAGCAATCTGCACCTCGCACCAGTCTTTCATACTGGAGTCACGGATTTCGACACGGGTTCCCTCGTGAATCACAAACAGGTCGTTTCCGCTCTCGGCAGGAGTACTCTTGACGGTAACGGCAGGAGTCATGATGATGCCGCTTGTACGGTAGTTAACCCAGGAACGCTGCTGGAAGGCACAGATATTGCCTAAGATACACAATACAATGCAAAGCGCTGACATCAGCAGGCCTACCTTTCTGAGGGAAAGGACATTGGAGAAGAAGAACAGGCAGATGAAGACAAAAGTAAGGATAAACATGCTGATGTTGACAACGCTCCACTGCTTCAGGCTCATCATATTGACGAGTTTCTTGTAAACCGAAACGAAGATCATCTCATGCCGGGGAGTAATCCTGTCTATTGTCTTGTTACGTACCAAAGTCAGGTTGAACTGCACATCCTCATCGCTGGGATTCAGCTGGGAAGCCCGTTCTAACCAGAGAAGACTCATGGCTATATTATCCGCCCGGTAATAGGCACAGCCCAGATTGTAATATACCCTGTAGTCCTTCGTACCGGCAGCCAGCTTCTCATATATTCTGATAGCTTTGTCATACTGTTCATGCGAGTAGGCCGAGTCAGCCTGCTCCTTCAGCGGAAGTCCGGCAGCATAGGTGCTCACAGCCAGCGAAGGCAGGCAGGTAAGCAGAAGGATTAAGAGCTTCATATTGGAATCTTGTTTGGGATTCTTCCTGATGGAAGTATCCAGTTCATTAATGATATCTGATGCCGAAGAATAGATTTTCTCCATGGTAGCATCAGGATCGCCTGGGGCATAGCGGGCAAACTCGCATTCGCTGATCAGGTTCATGAAGGAATCCACCAGTTCCTGCTGTACCCCTTCAGCCTGCAGCGAGGCACTTACATTATCCTTGTTCAGTTCAGACTTCTGAATATTGAGCTTGTCGCCCGCATATCCCAGGAGGGCCTTCATTACCTCATCGTAGAAGGCTTCGCTCTGACGCTGCCTCATTAGTTTGGAAGCAGTCTTCAAACGTTTGGATGCAGCCTTCCCCGCTTTCTGTACACGCATACGGGAGATATCCCTGCTTCTCTTGATTTGCCTGTTGAAGAGCAGAAGCAACAATGCAAAGACACCGGCTGAAATGATATAGTACATCCAGTATGACATACTGCCGAAGAACAGCTCATCCGACGCAGTATCATCTATATTACCTAATTTGATATAGCGGATGTCATTATTCAGGATTTTCAGGTCCTCCTGCTCGTGATAGGAAGAAGTTCCCTTTGTCTTGGACTTGGCCACGTCGATGGTGAAGGAATCTGTCTTTAGGGTCTTGTATGTATGCGCATCGGGATCAAAGTAGCAGAACTCCACGGGTGAGATGGTGAATTTGCCTCCATGACGGGGTACTACAATATAGTCATACACCACATTGCCTTTGGCACCGGCCGAGGTATTGGTGGTCTTGTCATCCACTTTGGGGTCATAAATCTCGAAGTCCTGGGGAAAATCCACCTTAGGTGCCTTCATGAGTTTCATATTGCCTTGCCCGCTGACAATCAGGCGAAGCGTAGCGGCGTCATTGGCGTTTACGTGTTCAGGAGTCAGCTGGCCTGATATAGTATATTTACCTACGGCACCGGCAAAGTTGGCCGGCTTGGGAGCAGGTAATGGCAGCACATCAATCTCGATGGCGGGCGTATTGATACTCTTCTTGACTAACTGAGTCAGCGAACCGCCTCCGAAGAAGACATCAAACGGATCCATGCTGGTATTCTGAATCTCAACTTGTGAGTCAAAAGTGATACTGGGTACCCTAAGCTTACCAGTCTTCTGGGGGAACAGTACATACTGACGCCATACTGCTGTACCATAGGTCTTACCATTCACCAGTTCATACTTCAGTGACATCTGGGCCTTGGACTCCACTTCCTGAACATGGAATCCGTCAAGTTGAGGCATCTCACCGGCTATCTGATGAATGGATACAAGGGTGTAAAGCTTATAGGTCAGCAGGACGGCTTCCTGCTCATAAATCTTCTTTTTGCTGGCAGTAACAGTCATATACAAGTCATTGCTGCTGATGTCAGAAGCACTGGAAGGCCCTCGCTGACGTGAGGAGCGTCCGTTTGGCTGTCTTCCCGACTGCTGACTGTTTCCCTGGGAATTACCGCTTGAGGGCAGCACCTCTATCTGAGCCGTCCCGCTCCTATAACTTTTACCCTCTACCTTAATGGTTGCTGCCGGAAGTGTGAATTTACCTTCTTCCTTAGCCACCAGCATATAGGTGAATGTCAGCGAACTGCTCTGGGTGGTCTTCCCGTTAATAATGGATATGCTGCTGGAGCTGCTGGTACTGGGTCCGTAAACTACATTAAAGCCAGGGAAGTCACCCACCTGTATGTCATCAACATCCTGAGTATTGGCCACATAGCTTACCCTGACACGTCTACCGACCTCTGTTACTCCAGGGGCCTGAATCTTCAATGTTACCTGTGCAGACAGCATATCTGCCAGGAAGAGTATAATGGTTAATATCGCGTATAGTCTTTTCATCTTTCTGAATTAGTTTACCATTGTTTCTGCAGATGTTTCCTCTGGGGCTGCTGTAACGCTCGTTGCATTTTCTCCTGAGTAGATTTCTCATCCTGCATGGCAGCCTTCAACATTTGCTCTGCATTCTCCTTACTCATATCGGGTTTAGGTTCTTCCTTCTGTTTCTGTTCGTTCTTCTTATTCTGCTGCTGTTTCTGCTGATCTTGTTTCTGCTGATCCTTTTTCTCATCTTTACTGTTCTGGTCCTGCTGCTGATTCTGGTTGTCGGGATTGGGAGGAGTATGCTTGTTCATATACAGGGCCAAGGCGTAATTATAGCGCGTCTGGTTATTCGTAGGGTCGTTACGAAGCGAATTCTGATAGCATGCGACAGCCTTGTCATACTGCTTTGCAGACTGCATCATCACTCCCATATTATGGTATATCCTGGCCAGACGGGCCGGGTTCTTCTCAAATTTGCTTGCCGCGTCGAATTCCTTCCAGGCATCCTTGGCCTTGTTCTGGTACAAAAGGGCATTGGCTAAATTGTAATGGGCAATAGCGTTGGTATTGTCCTTCTCTATTGCCTTCTGATACTCCACCTGTGCCTTAGCATATAGGGTGTCACGCATCAGTCTGTTTCCTCTTCTGATATGGTCTCTGTCTGTTTGTGCCACAGCAATCAGACTGGCAGATAATAAAAATATTAAAAGTACAACCTTATTTGACATACGCTCTGTTTCTTAGAAGATTTGAGAACAATTTACGATGACTGGAACGCTCCAGGAAAAGTACCTCCAATATAAGGAATACTATACCCAGAATGACAAAGCCCTGGAACTGTTCGTCATACTCACTGAATATTTGACTTTCAATCTTAGACTTGGCAAGTTTGTCCAGCTGATCGGACAGTTTCTTCTGAGCCGACGAACTGTTGTCCACAAAGATGTACGAACCGTTTCCAGCCCTGGCAATTTCACGGCACATCTCCTCATTAAGCTTCGAGACAACTGTATTTCCTTCCTCATCAATAATATACTGGTTTGTTCCGGGTATAGGAACAGGTGCACCCGCAGGATCCCCGATGCCCAGGATATACACTCTTATTCCGGCTTCCACGGCAGTCTTGGCAGCCTCAATCGCCCCACCTTCGTTATCTTCGCCATCAGTAATCAGGAAGATGGCTTTTGCCACGCCTTCCTGCTGGGTGAAACTCTTGCAGGCAAGACGGATAGCTTCGGCTATATCAGTTCCCTGAACGGATATCATGGAAGGGGAAATAGTCTCCAGGAACATCTTGGCACTGACATAGTCGCTGGTAATGGGGATCTGGGTAAAAGCCTGTCCGGCAAAGACTATCAGCCCCACCTTATCATCCTTCATACCGTCCACCATATTGCTCATCATCATCTTGGCCTTCTCCAAACGGTTAGGCTTCACATCCTCGGCATACATAGAGTTACTGACGTCCATGGCAATAACAGCCTCTATACCCATGCGTTCCCGCTTGTCAATCCTAGTTCCGAACTGAGGACGGGCATAAGCTATAATAAACATGGCAAGGGAAAGCATGCAAAGCCAGAATTTCAACTCGGGTTTCCATGCCGACACGTCAGTAAACAAGCCACTGATAAGATTCTTCTCGCCAAAACAGCCAAGTTTGACCTTTCGTCTGTGCAGTGCAAAATAATGCACCAGTATCAACAGCATCAATACCAGGAATAAATATAAGTGGTCAGGATTTTCAAATCTTAACATAATCTACCTGTGTTATGGAATTCTTTGCAGATATGTATTCTTTAATATAATCTCGGATATCAGGGCCAGAATGGAGAGAAGAAGGAATAAACCGAAGGCTTCATAGCGCTTGGAGTACTTCTTGACATTCATCTTCGTCTTCTCCAGCTTGTCTATTTCCTTGTACACCTCAAAGAGCTTTTGCGTATTGGTTGCCCTGTAGAACTCACCGTCCGTCTTTCTGGCGATAGAGGCAAGCGTCTTGGTGTCTATCTCCACGGGGACATTAATATATTCAATGTGTCCGGCTACAGGCATTGGGTATCTGGCCGTGCCGTTGGTACCTACACCGATGGTATAGACTCGCACACCGAAGCTCTTGGCAATGTCGGCTGCGGTATTGGGGCTGATCTGTCCGGTAGTATTCGTACCGTCGGTCAACAATATAATCACCTTGCTCTTGGCCTTGCTGTTCTTCAGGCGTGTCAGGGCATTGGCAATACCCATACCTATGGCAGTACCGTCTTCAATCATACCGTTCTGGGCCATATCCACCCTCATGCCGTTCAGCAGGTTCAGCAGAACAGCATGGTCAACGGTCATTGGGCATTGGGTAAATGCCTCACCGGCAAACAGCGTCAGACCGATGTTGTCATTGGGCCTCCCGGTAATGAACTGAATGGCAACCTCCTTGGCTGCCTCGATTCGGTTAGGCTTGAGGTCCTCAGCCAGCATACTGGTACTTACGTCCATACACAGCATAATGTCAATACCGTCCGTCTGCTGGGTGCTCCAGTTATTGGTAGTCTGAGGTCTTGCCAATGCAATGACTGCGAGGACAAAGCAGGCTATCCTCAGCACAAAGGGGAGATGAAGCAGGTAATTACGCAATGTCTTAGGAGCGTGATGCAATCCGTCCAGGCTGCTTACCCTTATTGAAGGTGTGGATTTAAGATGCTGCAGAAGATACCATATAATGTAAGGTATCAGCAGGAGCAACAGAAAGAAATATGCAGGAGATGCAAATGTCATAATTACAGTATTCTATAGCAATATGTCATAAGTACGCCATATCAGCCAACAAGTTAAACACAACGATATCACAATCAGTATGCCCATAATGATTCTGGCGGCAAGAACCTGGTTCATCCTCTTCTGGTCAGTTTCCCTTATCACCTCAGGTTCTGGCTTAGCGTTGGGATCAACCTCCTGTTTGGTCTGGTTGACATATTCCAGTGCAGCTACCAGGTTGGCATCATTCTCATTGATGAGCGTAACGTATTTGGCAAACTTCACAAGGTCGGCGGTAGTGAAAATCTCACGAAGCTCAGACAGCGCCTCTTCGTTATTATCATTTACCAAACGGTCTATAATCTCGGCGGATGTCATCTCCGTAGCATTGAATCCATACCTGTCTCTGATATAGGCTCGCAGTGTATCAGTAAGCAGTGTATAGTATTCCTTACTGTCCTCAGCAGCCCACTTCCGGTCAGCCTTGATACGTTCTATCTCATTGATAGCCACCTTATGCGGTGGCAGGACCTTCTTCCTGCGGATAATGCGCACGATAGGTTTGCCAATAAGAACATGGTAATAGAGTACCACACATACAACCAGCAGGAGGACAATCAGGAACGAGCTATACACAACGGCGCTCCAGTCGCTCCATGCAAAGGGGACATTCATAATCGGGTTGGGCGGGAAAAACTTGTCGGTATGCAGGGTATCCACATCAACGGTATAGACCTTGATCGCCAGGCTCTTGGAGGCATATTTCCTACCATCCACCTTCACCTCGAAAGGAGGCAGATAGTATAAAGACGAATCCCAGGCGGTAATGGTATATCGCTGTATGACCTCCATCCGCTTGCCCTCGTCCATATAATTGGTATCCGCACGCTGTACATTCAACACCTCAATGAGCGGAATTATCTGGTCACCTTTCTTAATAACAGGCATCTGAAGTTTCTGCTTCGCCCCCAGTGTGACACTAAGAGTAAGGCCGGTCTGCTCTCCGATGAACAACTGTAGGCTGTCAACCTTGGCTTCCACCACTACCTGCGCCTTGGCAGTCAGCACAGGCAATATCAGAGCCAGTCCCAGGAGAATCTTATTTATACGCATATTTATCAGAATTCATTTTATCAGCCCCTTTGCGCAAAGAGCGTCATCAGGGAACTTACATAGTCTTGGTCAGTACGGATGCTGACTGAATCCACATTACTTCTGTTGAAGGTGTCCTTCAGCTTGAGGCTCAGGTTAGACCACCATCTGTACTGGGCATCCCTGACCTTTCTGCTGCTGGTATCAACAACCATCTCATGCCCCGTCTCAGCATCCCGCATCTTGACCAGGCCTATATCGGGCAGATCAGCAATACGTTTATCATAAACCTGAATGGCCACGACATCGTGCTTGCGGTTGGCAATGGAGAGAGACTGACAGAAATTATTCCTGTCAATGAAATCACTAATCAGAAAGGCTGTACAACGCCTCTTGATAGCCTGAGTCAGATACTGAAGGGCAAAGCCGATATCAGTCCTGGTGCTTTCGGGTTCAAAGTCAAGCAACTCTCTGATGATATACAGGATATGCTTCCTGCCCTTTTGGGGAGGGATGAATTTCTCCACTTTGTCAGAGAAGAAAATCACTCCAATCTTGTCATTATTCTGAATGGCCGAGAAAGCAAGAGTGGCAGCAATCTCTGTAACCATCTCACGCTTGGTCTGCCTCATCGTACCGAAGTCCAGACTGCCGCTGACGTCTATAAGAAGCATTACCGTCAACTCACGCTCTTCCTCGAACACCTTCACGTATGGTTTATTGAAGCGGGCTGTCACATTCCACTCAATATCCCTGATATCATCACCATACTGATATTCGCGCACTTCACTGAAGGCCATACCACGCCCCTTGAAGGCGGAGTGATATTCGCCGGCAAAGATATTATTGCTCAAGCCCTTGGTCTTGATTTCTATCTGCCTGACCTTCTTTAAGATATCAGATGTATCCACGGAAAAACAGGATTAGGGGACTTCTACCTTATTGATAATTTTGCTGATAATCTCCTCGCTGGTTACATTATTGGCTTCAGCCTCATATGTCAGGCCGATACGGTGACGCAGCACATCATAAGCTACGGCACGCACATCCTCCGGGATAACATAGCCGCGATGCTTGATGAAGGCATTCGCCCTTGAAGCCAGCGCCAGATTAATGCTGGCACGCGGAGAGGCGCCAAACTCAATGTAATCCTTAATCTCCTTCAGGGCATATTTCTCGGGATAACGGGTTGCAAATACAATGTCGGCAATGTACTGTTCTATCTTCTCATCCAGATAAACCTGACGTACCACCTCACGGGCCTTGGTTATATCCTCAGTAGAAACAACAGGACGGACATTATCATCAGTGCCCGAAATCTGCTGGCGTATAATCAGTTTCTCCTCTTCCAGCTTGGGATAGTCAATAATCACCTTCAGCATGAAACGGTCCACCTGAGCCTCGGGCAGCGGGTAGGTACCTTCCTGCTCTATGGGGTTTTGCGTAGCCAGCACCAGGAATGGCTTGGGAAGGTCAAAAGTAGTTTTTCCAATAGTTACCTGACGCTCTTGCATGGCTTCCAGCAAGGCACTTTGTACCTTGGCAGGAGCACGGTTAATCTCATCCGCCAGGATAAAGTTGGCGAAAACAGGACCTTTCTCCACCATGAACTTCTCATCCTTCTGGCTATAGATCATCGTGCCTATAACGTCAGCAGGGAGAAGGTCGGGGGTGAACTGAATTCTGCTGAATCCTGCATCCACCAACTGGGACAAAGTCTTTATAGCCTTTGTCTTAGCCAGACCGGGAACACCCTCCAGCAGCACATGTCCGTCACTAAGTAAACCTATCAGCAGTGATTCGATAAGGTGCTTCTGCCCCACAATCACCTGGTTCATTCCAGTAACCAGATTGGTTACGAAACCGCTTTGTTTCTCAATTCGCTCATTCAGTTCGCGAATATCTATAGATTCTGCCATTTTATATTGTATAAATTTATCTTTTGAGCGCAAAATTACGGCTTTTCAGAAATATACACAATATGCAGAATACAAAAAAAGGTTACCCAGATGTTTAATTCTGTTAAATGACTATCTGAAAGATAACACTTTTGTTATTTTTGTTTTAATTTGGGAAGTTTGACTTCAGTTCCTACAGGCAGATTATCAGGGTCAGTAAAATTATTGTAGGAAATCACATACCGTAGGGCATCATCAGTTCCGTATTCCTGACGCACAATCTTCAGCAGATAGTCACCCCACTGGATAATTCTCACTCCCTTTAAGCCTGTGATTTCGAAGATCGCACGGGATTTCCTGTCTTCGGCAACTGTCTGAGACTTGGGCTCAGGTTTTGCAGGCTGTTGAACTTGTTTCTCAGGTAATTCATTTTTAGCTCTACCCTCTTCGCGGATTACATTCCGAAGCGAATCCTCCATCTCTTTTACAAAGACAGAATCAGGTTCAATAAATTTTTCAACAAGTACCGTATCTATCAGAATAACAGGATTCTGTGCAGTCTTATTAAATATATTCTCCAAGTAATTCCAATGGTTGCTTCCGGCAAAATAGCCAACAAGGAAGACAATCCAGAAAAAAGCAAACAGCAAGCCTGTCATCGCCGGTCCCACATACCACCAGCTTGGCCTCTTGTCTTTAACGACAAAAGGCTGGCCGACGCTTTGCGCTGCCTCCTGCTCTGAAGCCGGCGAAACAGGAATATCCGTCTTGGAAGACGGTTCCTGAACATCGGGTTCCTCTGTCTCTGAAGGTTCTTCCCGGAAAGGCTCAGGTGCCGGATCCTCCCCGACAAGCGGAGCCGGCTGACTACTAATAGCCACAGTTTCCTCTGTCGGCAAAATCGCCGTCATGTCATCTTCCGGGATATCTTCCGTATCAGGAATACCGGAAGCCACATCAACCTCCTGACCTACGGAGGGAGTGTCCACTTTCTCCATCTCTTCGATGGAAGTGCCTTCATTTATTATAACCGTTTGGAACAACGCAAAAGGTTTGTTCACCTCATCCTTCAGTTCATTGTCCGGAGTAAAGGATATCTTGCTGTGACCGGGAATAACGATTCGTTCGCCGGTATTCACGTTCACGCTTTCACGGTCCTGCACCTCAATCATCTTAAAGGTGCCAAGCCCTTTTACCTTGACAGTCTTATCCAGCAGAATACCATCGCTTATAGTCTCGAAGAAAGCTTTCAGGAATGTTTCAGCATCCTTACGCTGCATTTTTCTCTTGGCGGCTATTGACTGAGCCAAATCTTGAAGCAATACTTTTCCTTCCATAATCTGACTTATTTACCATTAACCTTATCTTTCATACCCGAATTGGGTTTGAAACTCACAACCATCTTAGGCGGAACAAGCATTCGCTGCTTTGTGGAAGGATTAACCAAAACACGTTCCAGTTTTTTCTTCACCTCGAATGTTCCGAAGCCGGTAATGCCAACAGTGTTTTCCTCGGTCAGTTCACCGGTAAGCACACTGATGACATCTCTCACCATAAGCCCCGTCTCCTTGGTATTATAACCAGTCTTTGCGCTTAACGCGGAAAGAAACTCCTTATTATTCATATTGCATAAGATAAACATATTATACTAAATGCGCATAGAGGTCAAACTCCTCGGCGCTGTCAATCACTACTTGATAGAATTCACCTATTCTGATATCCGTATTGTCCGTCTTACGAATCAACACCTCAGGGTCCACCTCGGGCGAGTCAAACTCTGTCCTGCCGACATAGAAATCACCCTCCAAGCGGTCAACAATCACACGGTACCGCTTACCCACTTTACCCTCCTGATGCTCCAGACTTATATTCTGCTGTACACGCATCAACTTACTAAGTCTTGCCTGCTTTACGTCAGACGGCACATCATCCGCATAGTGTTCTGCGGCATAGGTTCCGTCCTCCTCACTATAGGCAAAGGCGCCCATCCTTTCAAATCGCGCCCATTTGACAAATTGGACCAATTCATCGAAATCAGCATCCGTTTCACCGGGATATCCCACCATCAGTGTGGTACGTATATGAATACCGGGCACTTCCCTACGGATAGTCTCCAGCAACTGGTAGGTCTGCTCCCTGGTAATATTACGGCGCATATTGGCCAGCACATTATCAGAACAATGTTGCAGCGCTATATCCATATACTTGCAGACATTATCGTAACGGGCCATAACCTTCAGCAATTCCATCGGAAACTGGGTCGGATAGGCATAATGAAGTCTAATCCACTCAACACCCGGAGTCTGCGCTATACGCTCCACCAGTTCGGCTATCTTACGTTCCTTATACAGGTCCAGGCCGTAGTAGGTCAGTTCCTGGGCAATAATCTGGAATTCCTTCACTCCCTGCGACACCAGTTCCTTGACCTCAGAGAGGATATCCTCGATGGGCCTGCTTTTATGGGTACCAGTAATGATGGGAATAGCGCAATACGAACAGGTTCTGTCGCATCCTTCGCTAATCTTCAGATAGGCATAGTGTCCTGGCGTTGTGATATGCCTGGAATTACAGGCCTCATGATGATAGATCTTACCCAAATCCGAGATAATCCTATCCCAGTCAAACTTGCCGTAAAAGCGGTCAACCTCAGGTAATTCGCCTTCCAATTCATGCAGATACCGCTCAGAAAGGCATCCCATTACAATCAATTGCTTTAGATTACCCGTCTGCTTACGCTGAGCCATCTCCAGAATCATATTGATACTTTCCTCCTTGGCATCACCGATGAAACCACAGG
>CACYMI010000030.1 GCA_902775385.1 uncultured Bacteroidales bacterium | reverse complement strand
AAAGATGATAACCAATAAGTGAGTTTAAACAGATAAATAGAGAATTCAAGAAAAACAGGAACGAGAACGATGTTGAAAAAGATTATAAACCCCTGGTTGCTGATAACCGTTCTGACTATTTACGGGACGGCTGGTTTTGCCTCATGCTCTTCAAATGAGGGCAATTCAACTGAGCAAAGCAACATCACTAATATTGCTGATAAAGTCTGGGCTTACTGTCAGACTCATCCGGACGGATTCACCATTAACATCAGCACGATGACGAAACCGACTGAGGGAATCGCTGTCGGTTATGCGGCAACACAGAACAGCCATTCGCGGGAGCAACTCGAAAAGGTGGTGAGTCATGCCTTGCAGCATGATGGATATGTAGGAGGCTGGTACTACACATACATTCCCGTGGAAGGGAAAGTTGCGAAGATTATTGAACGTGGCACTATCCTTTTTGGCACTACAGGTGACTATCGTCCGTTATCTTTCTGCCAGGCCGATGGGACTTACTGGGGCTTCGGCATTGAGGTGGCAAAGGAGATTGCAAAAAGGATAGGTGTAGGTGTGCAGTTCATAAAGACCTCATGGCCTACGTTGACGGCAGATGTATTGGCAGAGCCTCAGTTGTTTGACCTTGCCATTGGCGGGATAACTATTACGGATACCAGACGGAAAACGATGCTAATGAGCGACGGTTATCTGGCTAACGGCAAGACCATCCTTTGCAGGGCTTCGGAGGCAGAGCGCTACAAGTCATTGGCCGACATAGACAAGCCCGAAGTGACCGTAATGGTGAATCCTGGCGGGCTGAATGAGAAGTTTGCCAATGAGAACCTGACTCAAGCAAAGATAGTAGTTCATACAAAGAATGAGGAAATACCGGCACTCATAGCAGAGGGTGAGGCCGACGTGATGATTACGGAAATTACAGAGGCTCCTTATTATGTGCAGACTGACACCCGACTGGCGGCCCCGCTGTTGAACGCTCCATTTACTCACGGAGAGATAGGTGTTCTCATGCAGAAGGGGCAGGAGGATCTTTTGCGGATGGTGAACAATGTCATCCGTCAGATGAAGTCCGACGGCTCTCTGCGGAAGTTGCATGAGAAGTACGGGTTAGTGTATGCCTACGAATAAAAAGTAATATCCGGGCAACGGCTTCTACATTGTAAATGGCAAAAAAGTTTATGTTCGCTGAACATATACAGTTTATTCAAAGCGGATGCTCTTGGCCGGATGGATATTGGAAATGAGGTAGCTGGGGATAACCAGCGCCAACAGGCAGATGACAAGTGTGACAATATTGATAAGGGCGAAGAAGAACCAGTCAACGGTAACCGGAACGGCATCCACATAATATACGGTGGGATCCAGGTGTACCAGATGCCACTGCTGCTGGATAAGGATTAGGGCGAATGCCAGGATATTGCCGTATATCATGCCTCGCAAGATGATGAAGAAGCTGAAATAGAGGAAGATGTGGCGCATACGCGAGTTGCTGGCACCAAGTGCCTTGAGGACGCCTATGAAGTTGGTACGCTCTAAGATGATGATAAGCAGACCGCTGATCATGGTAACACCGGCCACACAGACCATCAGGATGAGTATCACCCACACATCCAGGTCCAGCAGTTGCAGCCAGGCAAAGATCTGGGGATACATCTCGAAGATGGTCATGCTGGCATAATAGGCTCCGTAGTCATCCTGGGTCTTGTTTACCTTGTCTATAATATAGGAGGAGGCTTCCGGCAGACGGCTGAAATCATCGAGCCATATCTCTGTTCCGGAATACTGATAGGTGTCGAAACCCAGAATCTTCTGAACGGTCAGTACATCGGTAAAGACAATCTTGTTGTCGAAGTCGGTAAGATTGGTACAGAAGATGGCTGACACCCTGAACTTACGGGCCTTTACCTTGTCCTCGAAGAAATAGGCGTACACATCGGAGCCCACCTGAAGGGAGAGCTGCCTGGCGAGTGACTGGGAAATCATAAGCCGGCCCGTTGCGGTTGTGTCAGGGAAGGCGGTGATCTCACCCTCCACCAGATGCTTGCGGAAGAAGCTGTAATCATAGCGCTCTCCTACCCCCTTGAACATGACGCCGCGGAAGGTGTTGTCCGTCTTCAGCATGCCGGGCTTGATACAGAAAGGCGAAACAGTCTTGGCACCAGGAACAGAATCAAGTAAAGTCAGAGTCTCTGGATTAAAGACAATAGGCTTGTACTGTTCGGCATTCTGGCTATCATAATTGATAACCTGAATATGGGAGCCGAAGCCAAGGACCTTGTTCCTGATTTCGCTCTGGAAGGCCAGGACTATGCCGGTACTTAACAGCATGATAGCCACACCTACCGCAACACCGAGTGTTGCGATACGTATGGCTGGTTTAGAGACGCGTTTCACATCGTCGGAATGCCGGAACAGGCGGCTTGCTATGAACCAGGTAAACATGTCTCTGTGAGGTCTTGTTTATTGCTTTTGCGTATTGCCGGGATAGGCTTCGAGTGCCTTGCGCAGTACGAAGAGGGCGCGGGTAAGGTCTTCCTTCTTCAGCACATAGGCCAAACGGACCTCGTCACGGCCTGAGCCGGGAGTGGTATAGAAACCTGCGGCAGGGGCCATCATTACGGTCTCGCCCTCGTAATTGAAGTCGCTCAGGCACCAGGCACAGAATTTCTCGGCATCGTCAACGGGCAGTTTGGCTACCGTATAGAAGGCGCCCATGGGAATGGGGCTATAGACACCGGGAATTCGGTTCAGTCCGTCAATCAGGCACTTACGGCGCTCCACATACTCGTCATAGACCTCGCGGCTGTATTCCT
Organism: uncultured Bacteroidales bacterium; assembly: GCA_902775385.1. Classification (GTDB taxonomy): domain Bacteria; phylum Bacteroidota; class Bacteroidia; order Bacteroidales; family Bacteroidaceae; genus Physcousia. The sequence goes on along the minus strand of CACYMI010000030.1, from coordinate 14,972 downwards.
CCGGCTCATCCAGGCTGGCTTCTGCGGCAATCTGGCCGATCAGTGGAGGACTCAGACGGGCCTGGCAGAATTTCATGACCGCCTTACGCACCTCCACATTCTTGGTGATAAGGGCACCGATACGGATACCGCACTCGCTGTAGCGCTTGCTGACGGAGTCAATCAGCACCACATTGTTCTCAATACCTTCCAGATGGCAGGCGCTGATATAGGGGCTGCCGGTATAGATGAACTCGCGATACACTTCGTCAGAGAAGAGATACAGGTCATACTTCTTCACAAGGTCGCGGATCTGATTCATCTCGCGTCTGGTATAGAGGTAACCGGTGGGGTTGTTGGGGTTACAGATCAGGATGGCACGGGTCTTCTCATTGATAAGCTCCTCGAACTTCTCTACCTTGGGCAGCGAGAAGCCTTCCTCGATGGTTGTGGCGATGGTGCGGATTACGGCACCGGCGGAGATGGCGAAGGCCATATAGTTGGCATAGGCCGGTTCGGGCACTATAATCTCGTCACCCGGATTCAGACAGGCCAGGAAGGAGAACAGCACGGCCTCGGAACCGCCGCTGGTGATGATGATATCGTCAGCGGTGAGGTTGATATTGTACTTGGCGTAATAGTTTACAAGTTTCTTTCTGTAACTGAGATATCCCTGGCTGGGGCTGTACTCCAGTATCTTGCGGTCAATGTTATGTATAGCGTCGAGCGCCGCTTTAGGAGTCGGGAGGTCTGGCTGACCGATATTAAGATGATACACATGAACTCCTCGTTCTTTAGCAGCGAAAGCCAATGGCGCCAGTTTACGGATAGGCGACTCAGGCATCTCAAATCCACGTACAGAAATTTTTGGCATTGTAATTTATACTATAATTCGATTTATATGATTTTTAATCCTTAACCTTCTTCAGGACACAGGCCGTACGGGCGGGCAGATATAACTGCAGCCATCCCTTATTGTCGCGGGCCAGCATATTGTCATAGTTGGTCAGATGGATGACCTTGTCATCATTGAAGCCGTTTCCGCCGAAATCCACGTCATCGGTGTTCAGCAGATACTCATAAGAGCCCTGCTTTACCATGAATCCGTAGCCGCAATATGACCTGGTGGGGCTGAAGTTGAAGAAGAACAGCAGATCACCGCGCTGGTAACCGAATACCTGGTCACCGTCATTGTGCCAGATCTCCTGCACCGGCTGTTTCTCGAAGTGCTTCTGCTTCTTGATCAGTCTCAGCATGGCTGAGTCAAAGTCATTCAGGTAATGGTAGCATAGCGACTTGTCATCCACCAGGCTCCATTGCCTGCGTGCGTACTTATAGCTCCATCCGTTCCCCTCGCGCGGGAAGTCAACCCATTCGGGATGACCGAACTCGTTACCCATGAAGTTGAGGTATCCGCCGTTGATGGTTGATGCGGTAAGCAGACGGATCATCTTATGCAGGGCAATACCGCGTTCTACGGTAGAGGTCTGGTCGCCCTTCTTGAAGTGCCAGTACATATCGGCATCTATCAGGCGGAAGATGATGGTCTTGTCACCGACGAGTGCCTGGTCATGACATTCGGCATAGGAGACGGTCTTCTCGTCCTTCCGGCGGTTGGTCAGTTCCCAAAGCATGGAACTGGGTTTCCAGTCCTCATCCTTCAGCTCCTTGATACATTTAATCCAATAGTCGGGAATATTCATGGCCATACGGTAGTCAAAGCCGTAGCCGCCGTCCTTGAAGGGTGCGGCAATGCCGGGCATACCGCTTACTTCCTCGGCAATGGTGATGGCGTGCCTGTTGACCTGATGAATCAGCTCATTGGCCAGTGTCAGGTAGGTAATGGCATTACCGTCCTGATGACCGTTATAGTAGTCGGCATACTGACAGAAACTCTCTCCCAGTCCGTGACTGTAGTACAGCATGGATGTAACGCCGTCAAAGCGGAAACCGTCAAAGTGGAATTCCTCGAGCCAGTATTTGCAGTTGGAGAGCAGGAAGTGGAGAACCTCATTCTTACCATAGTCGAAACAGAGGCTGTCCCAGGCCGGATGCTCATGCATGGCACCCTGATAGAAATACTGGTTGGGATCACCGGCAAAGTTACCCAGGCCCTCATTCTCGTTCTTCACGGCATGACTGTGTACGATATCCATAATCACGGCTATTCCCTTGGAATGGGCGGCATCAATGAGCGACTTCAGTTCCTCGGGTGTTCCGAACCGGCTGCTCGGCGCGAAAAAGCTGCTGACATGATAACCGAAACTGCCGTAATAGGGATGCTCCTGGATGGCCATAATCTGAATGCAGTTGTATCCCAACCGGGCTACACGGGGCAGGACGTTGTCGCGGAACTCGGTATAGGTACCCACCTTCTCGGCATCCTGTCCCATACCGATGTGGCATTCGTATATCAGCAGGGGGTCTGTGTCGGGCTTGAACTTGGTGACCTTCCATTCATACTTCTCCTCGGGATCCCATACCTGTGCGCTGAACAGATGAGTCTCGGGATCCTGAACCACACGGGTAGCCCATGCGGGGATACGCTCACCGCATCCTCCTTCCCAGTGAACCATCAGTTTGAAGTATGAGCCGTGACAGAAGTTCTTGTTCTTGATCTTAATCTCCCAATTGCCGGTTCCCTTTACACGCTTCATGGCGTACTTGGCACTCTCCTGCCAGTTATTGAAGTCGCCCACTACAAAGATATCGGTGGCGTTAGGAGCCCATTCCCTGAGAATCCAGGTATCCTCAGTCTTATGAAGGCCGAAGTACAGGTAACCTGAGGCAAAGTCGTTCAGGGTCTGTTTTCCGCCTGTAAGTTCCTTCTCCTTGTCAATAACAGCCTGATATCTGCCGTTTATCGCATCGGTAAAAGGCTCCAGATAAGGATCATTCTTAATCATCTTAAGTTGAGGCTGGGGAACACTTTCCGTTTTCTTAGCCTTTTTCACTACACTTGTCGCAGTTTTCTTGGTGGTAGCTTTGGTGCGTGCCATATTATCTATGTTTATTAGTTTTATTTTAAGTCTTAAGCTGATATTATCCGTTAATGCTGCTCCGACGTTGATCTCAGTTCGCCATTCAGATAGGTGGCCTTTCTGATTACCTTGCCGCTCTTGTCCTTCTCAACGAACTCGCCGTTACGTTTGTCCAAATGATAAATACCCTCGGACCTTATGCCGTTGGCATCTTCCTGGATGCCGAATCCTTCCTTCAGTCCTTTCTGGAAGGTACCCTTGAACTTGACACCGTCAGCCTGACGCATGATTCCGTTCCCCTCCATCAGTCCATTGGCCCAGTTGCCGTCATACACATCGCCGTTGGCCCAGGTATATTTTCCGGCTCCGTGAGGCTTGTCCGCCTTCCAGTTGCCTACATAGGTGGCACCTGAGTTCCATGTAAAGGTGCCATAGCCGTTCTGCTCTCCGTTCAGGAAATGGCCCACATACTTATCGCCGTTGGGATAGGTGGAGATACCCTCTCCGGTTCTCTCGCCATGCGCATACTGTCCCTCATACTTGGAGCCGTCCGCAAAGGTATATATACCCCTGCCGTGCTGACGGTCGTTCAGCCAGTCGCCGGTGTAGGAATCGCCTGAGGCATATTTAAAGGTACCCTTACCGTTCTTCTTGTTCTCCTTCCAGTAACCTTCGTAGCGGTTACCGTCATTCCAGTCATAGACACCGTATCCGTCCTTCATGTCGGCCTTCCAGCTGCCGCTATACTTGGCACCGTTGGCGAAGGTATATACTCCCTTGCCTTCCCGCTTGTCCTGTACCCAGCCGCCCACATACACATCTCCGTTGTAATAGTACATGGTTCCCTCTCCCTCCTGGTAGTCACGGAACCACAATCCCTCATAACGGTTATTGTTGGCAAAGTAATAGGTTCCGAAACCATGCTGCTGGTCCTGGAACCATTCGCCGTCGTATTTCTCGCCGTCTGAGAACTGATACACGCCATGGCCTTCCCTTTTGCCTTTCACATAATTTCCTGTATGGAAGTCACCGTTGGGATACTTGGTGGTTCCCTTTCCGTAAGGCTTACCCTTCAGCATCTCGCCCTGGTACTCGCCTCCGGCAGGGAATGTATAATTACCGATTTTTATCTGCTGTGCGTATATAATATGAGAACTGAACAATAAGAGTAAAGTAATTATATAATTTCTGATGAATTCCATTTTATAAAAATTTTCGACAAATTTAATGATATGTCCTGACATGACAAAATATAGCGGCGAACTTTAAATATTTTTAAATATATTTTCCTTCTGTCCTGACTAATCATCCGGATTATCCGCCCCTGCCTGTTCCTTTATCTCACCCACTTCTTCCTCTATCTCACCTATTTCCTCGAACTCCTCTCCGTTGGCGGCACAGGGATTGAAGTTGTCAGGAACATTGAAGTTCTCGGCCTGAGAGTAAGGAAGACTGCGGTCTGCGTACACCTTCTGCAGGAAATAGGCCGCTATGGGCAATGCCGAGTTGGAACCCTGCCCGTTGGCGGTTGCGGCAAAGTGGATGTCACGTTCCTCGCCGCCTACCCAGGAACCGAAGGTAAGTGAGGGTGTATAGCCTACGAACCATCCGTCGGAGTTCTGATTGGTGGTACCGGTCTTTCCACCCATAGGAGCCGTTATCTTATACCTGTGACGCATTCTGCCGCCCGTTCCGCTGTCCACAACACCACGCATCAGGGTAATCATCTTGTAGGATGACTCCTCGGATATCACCTCATGAACACGGGGCTGGAACTCGGCCACGACATTCCCCTCGGAATCCTCAATCCTGGTAATGTACATGGGAATCCTTCTGACACCCTTCATGGGGAAGGCCGAATAGGCGCCCACCATCTCAGAAAGGGATATATCGCACGGGCCCAGACACAATGACATGGAGGGTACGATGTCCTTATTCAGGATACCGTACTCATGCAACAGTCTGACCAGTGCGGAGGGAGATAGCCGGCTCATCAGCCAGGCCGATATCCAGTTGTTACTCATGGCCAGTCCCCACTTCAGGGTTACCATCTCGCCATATCTGGCCCTGCTGCCGTTCCTTGGCGTCCAGGTCTGGTTACCTACCTGATAGGTCTGCTGCACATTGGGCGCCTCGTCACATGGGCTCCATCCGTTCTCCATAGCCAGGGAGTACAGATAAGGCTTGATGGTAGAGCCCACCTGCCTTCTGCCCTGTGTACACATATCATACTGGAAGTGCGAGAAGTTGGTACCGCCCACATAGGCCTTGACGTAACCGGTCTCGTTCTCCATAACCATGAAGCCTGCTCTCAGGAAGCGCTTGTAGTACCGGATGCTGTCAGAGGGAGTCATCAGGGTATCCTTTTCGCCATGCGGTGTATATACGGTCATTTCCACCGGCTTGGTGAAGGCGTCCTCAATCTCCGATTCAGAGTACCCGTCAGCCTTCATCTGAATATAACGGGCGCTCTGACGCTTGGCGCGTCTGAACCTGTGGGCTGCCTCATCGGCAGAAAGGACGCTGGCATAGGGGGCATTCCTATTGGCCCTCAGCTCCCTCTCGAATACGGGCTGCAGCTCATCCACCACATGCTTTATCACAGCCTCCTCGGCATACTGCTGCATACGCGAGTCGATGGTTGTGTACACTTTAAGTCCGTCGGTATAGATGTTATAGCTGGTTCCGTCGCGCTTTGTATGCTTGTTGCACCATCCGTATGCGGGATCGGTTTCCCAGGCCAGCGAGTCCTCATAGAACTTCTGGTCCTGCCAGCTGGCATAGTCGCTTCTCTGGGGTTTCCTGGCCGTCAGCACCTGCCTCAGATAGTCACGCAGGTAGGCCGCAGAGCCTTCCTTATGGTCATTGCGGTGGAAATTCAGGCTCAGGGGCTCCAGCTGCAACTGCTCCATCTCGGAAGTGGTAATATAGCCGGCCTTCTCCATCTGAGCGAGCACTACATTACGGCGCTGCACACAGCGCTCGGGGTTCCTGACGGGATTGAAATAGCTTGGATTCTTGCACATACCTATCAATGTGGCGCTCTCAGTAACATTCAGATCCTTGGGATCCTTGCCGAAGTAAGTCCTGGCGGCCGTCTTGATACCTACTGCATTGTGAAGGAAATCGAAATAGTTCAGGTACATGGTCAGAATCTCCTCCTTCGTATAGTACTTCTCCAGTTTCAGGGCAATTACCCATTCTATCGGTTTCTGCAAGAGTCTCTCCTGGACGTTAGCGGCCTTCTCGGAGTACAGCTGCTTGGCAAGCTGCTGGGTGATGGTACTGCCGCCGCCGGCACTCTTCTGCATCAGGATACCACGTTTTACAATGGCTCTGAAAAGGGCCTTGAAATCAATACCGCTATGATCGTAGAAACGCTCGTCCTCAGTAGCTATAAGTGCCTGAATTACAGTTGGTGATATATCGTTATACCCAACAAAGATCCTATTGGCCGTACTGTAGCTCCATGTGCCCAACAGCTTGCCGTCCGAGGAGATAACCTGTGAGGCGTACTTGTTCACGGGGTTCTCCAGTTCCTCTATTTCAGGCATGTATCCGATATAGCCGTTGAAGATGCAATAGAAGATGCCTCCCATAGCCAGGACAGCTATGAGATACAATGTCCATATGTACAGAAAAACACGTTTCCTCATAATAGCGAATATTTGGCTACAAAGTTACAAATAAAATTTCATTAAAACTTCAATTACGGACAAAATAACATACATTATTTATCTACCGGGGCAAGTGTATTGCAGGAAACAAAAAAAATGTATAATTTTGAAGCCCGAAAAAATAACAAGTAATATTCTCGGAGAAGTATGGAAACAAGAAGTCTTGTAACAATTGCCAGGCATTCCAAGGAGAAACTGCTGTATCTCATTGAAATGGCCCAAGAGTTTGAACGCCATCCGAACAGGAAGATCCTGGATGGAAAAATCGTAGCGACACTGTTCTTCGAACCCAGTACCAGGACCAGGCTGAGTTTCGAGACAGCGGCCAACCGCCTGGGAGCCAAAGTCATCGGTTTTGCCGATCCCAAGGTAACAAGCGGGACCAAGGGAGAGACGCTGAAAGACACCATTATGATGGTATCAAACTATGCGGATATCATCGTGATGCGTCATTACCTGGAGGGAGCGGCGCAATATGCCAGCGAGATATCACCCGTACCCATTGTAAATGCCGGTGACGGTGCCAACCAGCACCCCAGCCAGACTATGCTGGACCTGTACTCCATCTACAAGACGCAGGGCACACTGGAGAACCTGAACATCTATCTGGTGGGTGACCTCAAGTACGGCCGTACCGTACACAGCATCATAACGGCCATGCGCCACTTTAATCCCACTTTTCACTTCATCGCTCCCGATGAGCTGGCCATGCCCGATTATTATAAGATGTATTGCAAGGAGAATAATATCAAGTACTTTGAGCACCAGGACTTCGACTCACACACCATAGCGGATGCGGACATCCTGTACATGACCCGTGTGCAGCGTGAGCGTTTTACCGACCTGGAGGAGTATGAGCGTGTGAAGGACCGCTACCTGCTGAAGGAGGACATGCTGTTCCGTGCCCGTGCCAATATGAAAATCCTGCATCCCCTGCCCCGTGTCAACGAGATTGAGTACAGCATCGACAATACCCCTTATGCCTACTACTTCCAGCAGGCACGTAACGGCCTTTATGCCCGCCAGGCGCTGATATGCGATGCTCTGGGAATTACATTGGACGATATTAAGAACGACAAAACCATAATTGCATGAAACGTCAGGAATTACAAGTCGCAGCACTCCAGAACGGTACTGTAATAGACCATATACCGTCATCCAAGATATTCGAGGTAATCAACCTGCTTCACCTGGAGAAGGTAAGCACGTCAGTTACAATCGGTATAAATCTGAAGAGTAAGAAGATGGGGCATAAAAGCATCCTGAAGATTGCGGACCGCTTCTTTACAGACGAGGAGTTGAATCAGCTCTCGGTAGTCACGCCCAACGTCTCGCTGGCCATCATACGTGACTATGAGGTAGTAGAGAAGAAAGAGGTGAAGATGCCCGATGAACTGATTGGCATTATCAAGTGCGACAACCACAAGTGCATCACCAATAACGAACCGATGAAGACCCACTTCCACGTTCTGGACAAGGAGAAGGGAATCCTGCAGTGCCGTTATTGCAACAGGGAGGTCACCCTGAATAATGTCAAGCTGATCTGACTGACAGCCTTTAGCTAAGGAAAGAAGATTATTATCAAATAATTTATTAACTTTATGAACAAAGACACTACTATTTTCTCTTTGATAGAGAAAGAACATCAGCGTCAGATGCGTGGCATTGAGCTTATTGCATCAGAGAATTTTGTCAGTGACCAGGTTATGGCAGCCATGGGTTCATGCCTGACCAACAAGTATGCCGAAGGTTATCCCGGCAAGCGCTACTATGGTGGCTGCCAGGTTGTGGATGAGGTAGAACAGCTGGCCATTGACCGCGTGAAGGAGCTCTTCGGTGCAGAATATGCCAATGTACAGCCCCACTCCGGAGCTCAGGCCAATGCCGCCGTATTCCTGGCCTGCCTGAATCCCGGCGACACCTTCATGGGTCTGAACCTGGATCACGGAGGGCATCTGAGCCACGGCTCACTGGTTAATACCAGCGGTATCGTGTACAAGCCCGTCGGCTATAACCTGAACAAGGAGACCGGCCGTGTGGATTACGATGAGATGGAGCGTCTGGCACTGGAGCACAAGCCCAAGATGATTATCGGCGGCGGTTCCGCCTATAGCCGTGAATGGGATTATGCACGTATGCGTAAGATAGCAGATTCAGTAGGCGCCATCCTGATGATTGATATGGCACACCCTGCAGGTCTGATTGCAGCCGGCCTGCTGGACAATCCCGTCAAGTATGCCCATATCGTAACCAGCACCACACACAAGACCCTGCGCGGTCCCCGTGGCGGTATCATCCTGATGGGTAAGGACTTTGAGAATCCCTGGGGCAAGAAGACTCCCAAGGGCGAGGTTAAGATGATGTCAGCACTGCTGAACAGTGCGGTATTCCCCGGTATTCAGGGCGGTCCCCTCGAACACGTGATTGCCGCCAAGGCCGTTGCCTTCAGCGAGGCACTGACACCCGCCTTCAAGGAGTGGGCTCTTCAGGTGAAGAAGAACGCTGCCGTTCTGGCCGAGGAGCTGGTAAAGCGCGGATTCAATATCGTTTCAGGCGGAACAGACAACCACTCTATGCTGGTGGACCTGCGTAGCAAATACCCCGACCTGACCGGTAAGGTTGCCGAGAAGGCCCTTGTAGCCGCTGACATTACCGTTAACAAGAACATGATTCCCTTCGATACCCGCAGCGCGTTCCAGACAAGCGGTATCCGCCTGGGTACACCGGCCATCACTACCCGCGGTGCCAAGGAAGACCTCATGATTAAGATTGCTGATTTCATCGAGCGCGTACTGAACGCACCCGAGGACGAGAATGTAATCGCTCAGGTAAGAAGCGAGGTTAATGCCATCATGGCAGATTATCCCCTGTTTGCCTATTAATATTTAATTGGAGCGGAGGAGTTTGTCGATTTCCTCAAACTCCTTCCCTCTATTTAAGAACATATAGATGCGGTACAGATGCCTACCCCATCTTTCCTTATTCTCAGGCTCTAATTTCCTTACCATCTCCATACAGGGCTGCGCCTTTCTGTACAGATTCTCCACAGCCTTCTTGTCCTCCATACATCTGGGATCCAGCAGGTCGGTACAAGCGCTCTCCTGTCTGATAAGAGCCAGGTTCAGGTAGGATATTCCCTTATTATAATAAGCGTCCGTGTAGGAGCTGTCCCGGCGGATGGTGCTGTCACAATATTCTATGCACTTCTCATAATTATTCTCGGACAGCTCAATCCTGGACTTTGAGAACCAGTATAGCGGATACTGAGCGTTAAGCGATATCAGGGAGTCGGACAGTGAGATTCCCTCCTTGTACATATGCTTCTCGGTGTAGATGTCAATCAGGTTCACAAAGAAAAAGTCATGTTGCGGATAATTCCTTACGCCATACAAAAGGTCGGCCTCGTAAGACTCCATATCATTCAAAGCCAGGTGAGAGCGGCTCTTGTATTCCTGCAGGATGGCGTCCTCCTGTTCATCCACGGCCTCAAAAGCCTTGTCAATGTACTTCAGCGTATGGCTGTAGTGCCCCAGTTTATAGCTGGAGAAAGTAGCCCAGTAGGCCACCTTTGCCAAATTGGTGTCTGACGGCATCGTATAGGTGTAATATGAGTCGAAGAAACTGTATGCCGTAGCATAGTTTCCTTTAGACAGATAGTATTTACCGCCGTTCAGGATATTGCGTATGTGCTTGGCGCGCAGGTTACCGGTTCTGGATTTATATTTCAGCTTAACCGCACCCTTCTGATTAGGTATGGCATCTACGCTGTCACACTTATACAGGTTGTCATACATATTCAGCAAGGTACTGAATAGGACTGCCGTATCGCATTGCTGCTTCAGATAAGCCTTCATATTCTGGACGCTGTTGGATGACTCGTCCAGCAGGGCACAGGTATAGTAAATACCTGCCCGGTCCTTGTCCGTCAGACTCTCACGGCCCAAAGCACCCAGCAGATTGTTCTTGGCACCATCCTGCCCATTGGCATTTTTAATGGCCAAGTTAGCAGCCTTATGCAAGGTTGCTAACTTGACCTCTTTGGGGGCCTTGTTCTTTGCGGCAGAAACAAAGCCCGTATTGGTTAAAATCAGTAATATGAATAATAAACGGATAAGCCTCATTATTCACCTACCAGCTTGGACATTTCAGCGGCCTTGGCAGCGTTACCTGTTACGGTATAGCACTGCTTCAGCTCATAAGCCCACTTCTCGGGGTCATCAGGCATACATTCGCGGGCTTTCTCGAAGAAGGGGATGGCCTCGCCGAAAAGCTTCTTGGTATTGTCCAATGTCTCCTGGGCCTTCACTCTGTTCTTTATGGAGCTGATGGTATTGTTCAGATCCAGGGCCTGACGGTACTTGCAAAGTCCGCACTGATACCATGCATCGTATGATTCACTCTTTATCTCACTACATTTCTTATATACAAGGAAGGCCTCCTCGTACTTCTTTTCGGCAAAAAGCACATGAGCCTTGCCATAATTGGCGATGTACAGGTTGGGATCCACTGCCAGAACCGCATCGGCATACTCCATCATCTTGTCCATACCGCCCTTCTGGTAGTAGGCCAGCAGCATCTGGATGTAGTCGGTATTCTTGGCAGGCTCCTTCAGGGTCTGCTCACGCAGGTAACCGGCCCATGCGGCAGTGTCACCCTTCTCCAGATAGGACATTACCTTCACCTGGCGGGTACCCTCGGCACCCTCGGCAAATGCCAGCGCCTTCTCGTAATACTTGTCCATGGCATCCCACATCTTGGCATTGTGGGCTGTATGGAAGGCATAGTAGGCAATCTGAGCCTCGCCGATGGGAATGTTAACCATATCGGCTACCTCGGGATAAGTAGTCTTGTAAGCCATTGCCTTCTCATAGGCCTCCAGGGCCAGTTCGGGGCGGTTGACCTCACTCAGGAACTGGGCGGCATAGATGTAGTACACACCGCAGCTGGCCAGGTTCAGCTTCTTCATCTTCAAGGCTGCCTCGTTACCATACTCACCGCTGACGGGCTTGGTGTACTTCAGCTCTTTGTGAATAGCCTCCGTCAGCGTCTTCAGGTTGTTGTAGAAGAACAGCGTATCAAACGGCTGTTTGCTTGAGGCATTGGCTATCATGTTGTTGTTCATAGGCAGAGCCAGGTCGGCCATCAGCTGATAGGTCTCGCCCAACTTCTTATCCTCAATGGTTTTTGTATCCAGTGCTTTCTGTACCAGCTCCACAGCCTTGGTGAACTTCGTCTGCACCTCTTCAGCGGTAGCACTCTTATCAGCGATCTTGGGATCCAGATCAGCCTTAATCTTCTGGGCCTCGGCCAGACAGGTCTTAGCCTCTTTCTTGGCTTCTTTCAGCGCAGCCTTCTCCTCGGGTGACTGTGCCATCATGTTGCCGGCACACAGGACAGCTGCCAGCGAAATAATAATCTTTTTCATAATATGAACATTATTAATTGGTTGATTATTAATTGTTTATTCATCCGTTTCAGTACCAGATACAGGTTCCTCTGATACCTCTTCGCTTTCCATTGTTTCCTCCTCATCCTCTGAACGGGGAACAACGCTCAGGTGACTGATCACATCGTTACGCTTTTTCAGTTCTATCACCTTTACGCCCTGAGTCACACGGTTCTTGGTAGTCTTGATGTCATCAGCATGCAGGCGGATGGTAACACCGCTCTTATTGATGATCATCAGGTCATCCTCGTCCTTCACTACCAGTATGGCTACCAGATAGCCCGTCTTCTCCGTAATGGCAATGGTCTTGACACCCTTGCAGTGACGACTGGTCTTACGGTACTCCTCCACATCGGTACGCTTGCCGAAGCCGTTCTCGCTCAGCACCATGATGCTCTCATTCTCCACATCATTGATTACACACATGCCTATCACACCGTCTCTGGGATCCTTATCCAGGATGATGCTCTGCACACCGGTACTTACACGGCCCATCGGGCGAACCTCCGACTCATTGAACCTGACGGCCCTGCCGCCGGCGTTGGCTACGATAATCTCGTTATTTCCGTTGGTCAGCTCTACCGCAACCACGCTGTCGTCCTCGCGTATATTGATAGCATTCACACCATTGGTGCGCACACGGCTGTATTCTGTCAGGCAGGTCTTCTTGATGATACCCTTACGGGTGGCAAACATCACATAGTGGGACTGACAGAAGTCAGGATCCTGCAGCTTACGGATACACAGACAGTTGGTCACGCTGTCACCGGCATCTATGTTCAGCATGTTCTGGATAGCACGGCCCTTGTTATTCTTGCTGCCCTCGGGGATATCATATACCTTGAGCCAGTAACAGCGGCCGCGTTCCGTGAAGAACATCATGGTATTATGCATGGTGGCAGGATATATCTTCTCCACAAAGTCATTGTCACGTGTCGCGGTAGCCTTGACACCAATACCGCCACGGTTCTGAGCACGGAACTCGGCCAGGGGGATACGCTTGACGTAACCCAGGTGTGAGATGGTAACCACTACCTCGTCATCAGCATAGAAGTCCTCGGCATTGAACTCCTCGGCACTGGGCAGAATCTCGGTACGGCGCTCGTCGCCGAACTGGTCCTTAATCTCGATGAGCTCATCCTTCATCACCTTACGGCACAGGTTGTCGTCGGTAAGAATCTGGTTGTAGTACTTGATTTTCTCCATCAGTTCATCGAACTCGGCATGCAGCTTTTCCTGATTCAGACCGGTCAGCTGAGCCAGACGCATATCCACTATTGCCTTTGACTGCAGCTCATCCAGCGAGAATCTTGCCTCCAGGGCGCGCTGTGCATCCACGGGGGTCTTGCTCTTCTTGATAATCTGCACAACCTCGTCAATGTTGTCGCTTGCAATGATCAGACCCTTCAGGATGTGGGCACGTTCCTCGGCCTTACGCAGGTCATACTTAGTTCTGCGGATGGTAACCTCGTGACGGTGCTGTACAAAGTTGCTGATGAAGTCCCTCAGCGTCAGCAACTGGGGGCGCCCCTTTACCAGGGCGATGCTGTTGACCGGGAAACTGGTCTGCAGGGGTGTCATCTTGAACAGCTTGTTCAGTACCACTCGGGTATTGGCATCACGCTTCACGTCCACCACAATTCGCATACCCTCACGGTCACTCTCATCGTTCACGTTGCTGATACCCTCAATCTTCTTATCAGATACCAGCTGGGCGATATACTCAATCAGCTGCTGCTTGTTTACGCCATAGGGAATCTCGGTAACAATAATCTTATCGTGCAGGTCACCGCTCTCAATGTCAGCCTTGGCACGCATAATCACACGTCCCCTACCCGTCTCGTAAGCATCCCTGATACCCTGCAGGCCCATGATATAGGCACCGGTGGGGAAGTCAGGACCCTTCACATACTGCATCAGGGCCTCCACATCCATCTCCTCGTTATCGATAAAAGCCACACAGGCATCTATCACCTCGCTCAGGTTGTGGGTGGGAATATTGGTAGCCATACCAACGGCAATACCCGTAGCGCCGTTCACCAGCAGATTGGGAATCTTGGTAGGCATAACGGTAGGTTCGGGCAGGGTATCGTCAAAGTTCATGGTCATATCTACGGTCTCCTTGTCCAGATCGTCCATCATAGCCTCACCCATCATACTCAGTCGGGCCTCGGTATAACGCATGGCTGCAGGGCTGTCACCGTCAATTGAGCCGAAGTTACCCTGACCGTCAACCAATGTGTAACGCATTGCCCATTCCTGAGCCATACGAACCAATGCACCATATACAGAGCTGTCACCATGGGGATGATACTTACCAAGCACCTCACCTACGATACGGGCACTCTTCTTATAAGGCTTACTATGAACATTGCCCAGCTCTTTCATACCGAAGAGGATACGGCGATGAACAGGCTTGAAACCGTCTCTGACATCAGGCAAGGCACGGGCTACAATCACACTCATGGAGTAGTCAATGTAGCTCTTCCGCATTTCCTGCTCAATGTCAACTTTAATAATTCTTTCGTTGTCTTCCATTTATATCTTTATTTTCTTTTTAAAACCGGAATAATGCCGGGCTGTCGCCCAAAAGTGCCACAAAGATACAACAAAAAAACGAATCCCGCAAATATAACAATTAATATTGTTACAATAGTCCGATAAAAACATATCGCACCAACAACTTTGCGCCGGCCTGGGGAAGACATGTTCAGTATTCAGTTATTCAGTATTCAGTTTCTACGAAGAGTGCGAGAATATGGTTATTATTATATTATATATAATATTTAAATATTATATATAATATAATAATAAAGTCTTTTTCACCTTCATATCAAAACTGAATAACTGAATACTGAATACTGAATACACGAAGCATGTCGTTTTCAC
>CACYMI010000029.1 GCA_902775385.1 uncultured Bacteroidales bacterium | reverse complement strand
AAAAGAAGAAGAAAAATAGTATTTTTGCACTGCGAAACGATAAAAACAAACAAATAACACCTTTAAATGAAACAGTTCAGACTAGTTGACAACCTATTGGGTTGGATTACCTTTGCCATTGCGGCTTTCGTGTATTGCAGCACGATTGAGCCGACGGCAAGTTTCTGGGACTGCCCTGAGTTCATCACCACAGCTTACAAGCTGGAAGTCGGTCATCCGCCAGGGGCGCCCTTCTTTATGCTGACGGCAAATCTGTTCACCCAGTTTGTCAGCGATCCCGCATTGGTAGCCCGTATGGTTAACACCATGAGTGCGCTCTTCAGTGCCGCCTGTATCATGTTCCTTTTCTGGAGCATCAGCCATCTGGCACGTAAACTGGTAGGCGAGAACGGACAACTGAAGAACATGGCTCAGCTGATTACCGTTGAGGCCAGCGCCCTGACGGGTGCCCTCGTATATACCTTCTCGGATACCTTCTGGTTCAGTGCTGTGGAAGGTGAGGTATATGCTTACAGCAGCCTCTTCACCGCGGTAGTTTTCTGGCTGATGCTGAAGTGGGAGGACCATGCCGATGAGCCCGGCAGCGACCGCTGGCTTATCCTGATAGCCTATCTGACGGGCCTCAGCATCGGTGTTCACCTGCTGAACCTGCTTTGCGTACCTGCGCTGGTACTGGTATATTACTATAAGAAGACCAGGAATGCCAACCTGAAGGGAGCGCTGCTCTCTGTTGTAGGCAGTGCCGCATTGGTAGCAGCCGTTCTGTACGGCATCGTACCCGGCATCGTGAAGGTGGGAGGATGGTTTGAACTGCTGTTCGTCAACCGGCTGAACTGCCCCTTCAACACAGGTCTTATCATATACATTATACTATTAGTGGGCATCGTGCTCTGGAGCATCTGGGAGACCAGAAGGCAGAAGAGCCGTATGCGCATGAATATCTCGTACCTGCTCAGTGTGGGTATGCTGGGTATCCCTTTCTACGGATACGGCATCAGCAGCATCATCTTAGGCATTGTGGTTCTGGCAGCCCTTTTCGTGCTGCTGCAGTTCAGGAAGGACGGCAAGGAGCTTGTATCGGCCCGCCTGATGAATTCCAGCCTGCTGTGTATGCTGATGATTATGATAGGATACAGCTCGTATGCCGTCATCGTCATCCGCAGCTCGGCCAACACCCCCATGGACCAGAACTCGCCCGAGGATATCTTTACCCTGGGCACTTACCTGAGCCGTGAGCAGTACGGTGACCGTCCCCTTCTGTACGGACAGGCTTACACCAGCCAGGTGCAGCTGAAGGTAGAGGGCAATTACTGCGTTCCCGTCAGCAAGCAGAAGGGTGCCGTATATCAGCGTAAGGAGAAAGCCAGCCCCGAGGAGCCAGACCGCTATGAGATTCAGCGATACAATCAGGAATACGTATATCAGCAGAATATGTTCTTCCCCCGTATGTACAGCAACAGTCACGCCTCGGCATACGAGAGCTGGATGGGCGGCGTCACGGGAATCAGCAAGAACTATGAGCGCTGTGGCGAGATGATTACCGTAAAGATGCCCACCATGCTGGAGAACATCCGTTTCTTCCTGAGCTATCAGGTCAACTTCATGTACTGGCGCTACTTCATGTGGAACTTCGCCGGCCGTCAGAACGACATTCAGGGCAACGGCGAGTGGGAGCACGGAAACTGGCTCACAGGTATTCCGTTCCTGGATGACATGCGCCTGGGCGACCAGAGCAAACTGCCTACGGAACTGCGTCTGAACAAGGGGCATAACGTCTTCTACTGCCTTCCCCTGCTCTTGGGTCTGCTGGGACTCTTCTGGCAGTTGTTCCGCAACACCCCTGAGAATAACAATGAGGGTGAGAAGCAGTTCGGAATCGTCTTCTTCCTGTTCTTCATGACAGGTCTGGCCATCGTCATCTACCTGAACCAGACACCCATGCAGCCGCGTGAGAGGGACTATGCATACGCCGGCTCCTTCTATGCCTTTGCCATCTGGGTGGGACTGGGTGTAGCCGCAGTGGCCTACTACCTGCAGAAGTTGCTCCGGAACGAGAAGCTATGCGCCTTCCTCAGCTGCCTGTGCGTACTGGTTCCCCTGCAGATGGCCTCTCAGACTTGGGATGACCATGACCGCAGCGGCCGCTATACCTGCCGTGACTTCGGCCGCAACTACCTGCAGACCCTCTCGCAAGGCAATAACCCCATCGTTTTCACCAACGGAGACAACGACACCTTC
The DNA here is from genome assembly GCA_902775385.1 of uncultured Bacteroidales bacterium. Lineage (GTDB taxonomy): Bacteria > Bacteroidota > Bacteroidia > Bacteroidales > Bacteroidaceae > Physcousia. The sequence goes on along the minus strand of CACYMI010000029.1, from coordinate 16,035 downwards.
CCCCTGTGGTATGCTCAGGAGACCGAAGGGTTCCGCACCGACGCCCGCGTCTGCAACCTCTCCTATCTGCAGACTGACTGGTACATTGACCAGATGAAGCGTCCTGCCTATGACAGCCCTGCCGTTCCCATCCACTGGAGCCGTCTGGAGTATGTGGCCGGAACACGCGAAGGTATATCCGTACGCCCCGGTGTGCTGGAGCAGGCTATTGAGGCCTATAAGGACGACCCTGTTATGAGGAATCAGCTGCTGGGTGATAATCCGTACGAGCTGCATAACATCATAGACAAGTGGGTACTGAACCCCAACCCGGAACTGCAGATTTTCCCCACCGACTCTATTGTCCTGAAGGTTGACAAGGAGGCGGTACGCAAGAGCGGCATGATGATTGCCGGCGACAGCATCCCCGACTATATGCACATCAGCCTGAAGGGTAAACGCGCTGTATATAAGAGCGAGATGATGATGTACGAGATGCTGGCCCAGTGTAACTGGGAGCGCCCCCTGTACGTTGCCATCACCGTAGGCAAGGACAACTACGGCTGTCTGGGAGACTATTTCGTTCAGGAGGGTCTGGCCAGCCGTATCACCCCCTTCAAGACCAGCGAGACGGGCCGCGACATAGATACCGACAAGATGTATGAGAACATTATGACACGCTTTGCCTTCGGCGGTGTGGACAATCCCGACATCTATCTTGACGAGACCGTCACCCGCATGTGCTATACCCACCGGCGTATGATTGCCCAGCTGGCAACCCGTATGCTGGAGGAAGGCAAGAAGGACAAGGTTGCCCGTCTGATAGCCTATGCCGAGAAGGTACTGCCCCCCACTACCCTGCCTCATAGCTATACAGGATACTCACTGGATCTGGCCCGCGCCTGGATTGCCGTGGGCGACAAGCAGATGGCCGAGAAGATTTCCCTGCCCGTTGCCATTAACTCAGCCGAGTACCTGAACTGGTATATGAGCCTGCCGGCCAAGATGCTGATACAGAGCGAGAGAGACTGTATGTACTACCTGTATCAGATGCGTGCCGCTACCGAGGTACTGCAAGCCTCAGGCAGTAGCAGGGCCAAGGAGATGGCAATGATGCTGGCCACCTTCAGCCAGGCAATGCAGAAGCACATGTACGGCGGAATGCCGGACATCGGCACATCCGAACAGGAAGAGACAGAGGAGAGCGATGAAGCTGACAGTTAGATTATGAGGTTCACTAACCACTAACCTCTAACCACTAACCTCTAAAAGAAGCGCAGCTTCCGCTACTTAGATAAATGATTATTGAACAGCCCGCTATATTCCTCCGCTGGATGTTCCCCCATGCCTTGTGGAGGATGGACCGCCATCATAAGTCCGTTTACCTGACTTTTGATGACGGCCCTATCCCGGAGGCAACCCCCTTCATCCTGGATACCCTGGACCACTTCAATGCCAAAGCCACCTTCTTTATGGTAGGCGAGAATGCCGTGAAATATCCTCACCTGCTGGAGGAGGTACGCCGGCGAGGTCATCAGATAGGCAACCATACGTACAACCACCTCTCAGGCATGAGGCATTTTACCTGGACCTATCTGGCCAATATCAAGAAGGCTGACGAAGTGCTGCACACCCGCCTCTTCCGTCCGCCGCACGGATGGATCAGAACTGTACAGTACAGGGTCCTAAGGCATGTAGGCATCAAAGTAGTAATGTGGGATGTGGTCACCCGCGACTACAGCAGGCTGCTTAATGCCGACGATGTGCTGAACAATGTGAAACGCTACACCCGTCCGGGCAGTATTATCACATTTCACGACTCGCTGAAAAGCATAGACAAACTGAAGCATGCACTGCCCGCCGCACTGGCGTGGCTGCAAGAACAAGGATATGAGTTCCGTACCATTGAACAGTAAAGATCTGAAAGCCCAGGCCCTGCGTCTGGGCTTTGCTGCCTGTGGACTGGCTCCTGCCGAGCCTGTCCAGGAATGGTATGCGCGTCATTTCCGCAAATGGCTGCAGCTAGGTCTTTGTGCCGATATGGAATACATGCAACGTCACATAGATATGCGTCTGCAGCCGACCCTCCTGCATCCAGGCGTCAAGACCATTATCAGCGTAGCCCTTAATTACATGCCCAGTAACCAGCAACCTGGCATCAGCCTTTATGCCCAGGGAAAAGATTACCACGATGTGATGCGCCAGCGCCTCCTGTCACTGATGCAGGAGGCAGGATTGCAAGGACGCTGTTTCGTTGATACCGCCCCCGTATTGGAACGCTACTGGGCATGGCGCACAGGCATTGGAGAGTTTTGCAGGAATAACCTGATTTCCATACCCGGATACGGGCCGACCGTCTTTCTGGGCGAGATATTTGCAGAACAGGAGTCTGACCATTACGACCTGCCTATCTGTTCACCACCACAGGAATATTCCGGCTGGGAATCTCTCTGTCCTGCCCTAACCCCCGACGGTTTGGATGCCCGTCTGTGCCTCAGCTATCAGACCATCGAGAACCGCGGTGACCTTCCCGCTGACGTACAGTTGCGACACACCTTCTACGGTTGCGACCGCTGCCTGCGCGCCTGTCCGCAATTCAAGGAGTCACACCCGACAACAGAAGAGGCATTCCAACCCTCACCAGAACTCCTGAACATGCAGGAGGAAGACTGGCGATCCCTAACGCAAGAACAATATCAGTCCCTCTTCAAAGGCTCTGCGGTAAAGAGGGCCAAATACCAGGGACTCATCCGCAACATTCTGAACTGGAAGCCGTAGAAGGTTAGGGGTTAGGGGTTAGAGGTTAGGGGTTAGAGGTTAGGGGTTAGTAACCTGTCAACAAAGAACGGTTCCCGTTCCATCAAAACAAGAGAAAGAGCGAAGCTTGAAACTTCGCTCTTTCTCTTAGGTCGGGATGACAAGACTCGAACTTGCGACCTCGCGCCCCCCAGACGTGTGCGCTACCAACTGCGCTACATCCCGTTCCTTTGTTTTGTGGGTGCAAAGTTATGTCTTTTTTTTGTTACGTGCAAATTTTTGCGTAACTTTGTGCTCAAAATCAGTAATTTTGAATTGATGAGTCAATTTCTGACACTAAAATGCAACCATATAAAGGGGCGGATAGTACTTCCGGCCAGCAAAAGCATCAGCAACAGAGCCCTGCTTATAAATGCCCTTGCAGGCAATCGGAACCTACCCCTCAACCTGTCCGATTCCGATGATACGGACGTTATGCTCCGTGCCCTTCAGAAGATGCCGGACATTATAGATATAGGTGCGGCAGGAACATCCATGCGATTCCTGACAGCTTACCTCAGCGTTACCCCCGGCTGTCATGTAATCACCGGAACGGAACGTATGCGACATCGCCCCATCTCCATCCTGGTGGAAGCCCTTCGCCAATTAGGCGCCGATATCACCTATGAGGGTGAGGAAGGCTTCCCGCCTCTGCGTATTACAGGCAACAAGAATCTGGAGGGCGGAGCGCTGACAGTACCCGGCGATGTAAGCTCGCAATACATATCAGCCCTGCTGATGATAGCCCCCACGCTGCGGAAAGGAGTGCGTCTGACCCTGACCGGCAACATTGCCAGCAAGCCTTATCTGGAGATGACACTCAGCATGATGCGCGAGTTCGGTGCCCGGGCAGAATGGACCGCAGAGGATACCGTCACCGTACAGCCCGGCACCTATAGCCAACACGGCTACCATATAGAGAGCGACTGGAGCGCTGCCAGCTACTGGTATGAGATGGTAGCCCTTGCAACAGAGAAGGATACCCAGGTAGAGCTAGTGGGCCTGCACCGGAAAAGCATTCAGGGTGACAGCAGAGTCAGTCAGCTGTTCCATGAACTGGGTGTAGAGACACAGTATTACACCGAGCCGGACGGAACGGAAGTTACCAGATTACAGAAGGGGGGCAGCATAACAGACCGGTTCTGCTGCGACCTTACCCATCAGCCGGATCTGGCACAGACCTTCGTAGTTACCTGCTGTATGCTGGATATCCCCTTCCATATCACAGGACTGCAGAGCCTGAAAATCAAGGAGACCGACCGGATCAACGCCCTGCGGACAGAACTGCGTAAGTTAGGCTATGACATCCGGGAGCAGGATGACAGCATCCTGTTCTGGAACGGAGAACACTGCCCCGTACAGGAGTCACCCGCCATAGACACCTATGAGGACCACCGCATGGCCATGTCCTTTGCCCCCGCCTGCCTGCGCACAGACAAAGAAATAAAGATAAACAACCCGCATGTGGTCAGCAAATCCTACCCCGCGTACTGGACGGACCTGGAAAAAGCAGGATTCAAGATATGCAGATAATACTATACATGGTGACAGCCCTTGCTGTCCTGGGAATTGTGGCAGCCCTTGCCAACTGGTGGCACAGCCGCCGGATGCCGGAAGGAGAGGAACCGCAGGTGAATCCCGCAGACATGGAATGCTGCGGCCAGCATGAGGTATGCGAGAAAGAAAGTCTGCTGGCAGCAGTCAGCAAGCAGATAGAATATTATGACGATGAGGAACTGGACCGCTTCAGGGACCGGGAAGGAGACGGCTATACAGATGAGGAGGCCGAGGAATTCCGCAACGTAATGTACACCATGCGTTCAGAGGAAGTTGCCGGCTGGGTCCGGAGCCTGCAGCTCAGAGGGATAAACCTGCCCGATGAGGTGAAAGACGAGGTCTTTCTGATAGTCGGAGAGAGAAGAATGGCCTAAAGTTCCATTCTAAATCACCGGCTGAACAATAAAAAGGACCGCGCGTACGTTATTATAAAAGCATGGAGAAGAGAATATTCAAAAGAGGCAACGCAAGCATGGGGTTACTCATGCTCATGCTGCTATGCCTCATCTCAGCCTGCTCCATCAAGAAAAATACCCCTTCCACCCGGTTCTATCACGCCATGACAGCCCGCTTCAACACACTGTACAACGGCGAGGTGGCCTATCTGGAAGGCGAGGAAGCACAGCTGAAGTCACATCAGGACGACTACAACCGCCTGCTCCCTATGTACATCAGCACCAACAAGTCAACAGCCGCCGTCGGTACCGGTAATTACGAGACCACCATCACCAAGTGCGAGAAAGCCATCAAGCTGCACAGCATGAAGAAGCGCCCCAAGGTGAATGCCAGCCAGAAGAAGAACGACAAGATGAAAGCCTTCCTGGCCCGCAAGGAGTTCAATCCTTACATCTACCACGCCTGGCTGATGATGGCCGAAGCCCAGTTCCAGAAGGGAGAGTTCATCGAGGCCGCCAGTACCTACAACTACATTATCCGCCTGTATTCCACCCAGCCGGAGATTGCCAGCATAGCCAAGGCCCGGCTTGCCCGCTGCTACGTGGCAATGGACTGGGCCTATGACGCCGAGGACGTACTGAACAAGATGAAGCGCGACAGCATCTCACGCATGGGACAGAAAGAGAAGGACAACACCACGGCAGCCTACCTGATTCTTACCGGACAGTATGAGGAGGCCATCCCCTATGTGGCCAAAACCGTCAAGAACACCAGACGGAAGCAGCAGAAGACCCGTCTGAAGTTCCTTCTGGGCCAGTTGTACCAGCAGACAGAACAGAACGAGGAAGCCTACAAAGCCTATGCTCAGGTAATACGTGCCAACCCACCCTACGAAATGGCATTCAGTGCCCGTATTGCCCAGACCGAAGTAATGCCCCCAAGCAAGTTCGGCCAAATGATAGCCCAGCTCAAACGGATGGCCAAAAGCGACAAGAACAAGGACTATCTGGATAAAGTCTATTACGCTATGGGTAACATCTACATGAACATCGGGGATACCACCCGCTGTACCTATGCCTGGGAAAAAGGCGTAAAGGACGGCACCAAGAACGGTCCGGACAAGGCCATGCTGCTGCTGAGACTCAGCAACCTGTACTGGGAAACCGAGAAGTACATCGATGCCGCCCGCACCTACAAGGCCTGCGTAGCCATTCTGGACAAAGAGCATGAGGAGTACAAGGAGTCGGAACGCAGGAGCAAAATCCTGACAGAGCTGGAGCCCCACCTGAGTGCCGTCAAGCTGCAGGACAGCCTCCAGGCCCTTGCCAAGATGCCCGAGGCTGAATATCTGGCCGCTATCGACCGCGTCATAGAACAACTGAAGAAGGAAGAGAAAGAAGCCGAGAAGAAAGCCGCACAGAACAACCCCAACGGCCAGCGCCCGGCAGCCAACAACCAACAGACACAGACCAACAGACCCGTGGCAGCTAACACCGGAATGCGGAACCAACAGCAAGGCCCCTGGTACTTCTATAACCCCACAACGGTAAAGCGTGGCCTGGAGGAATTCCAGCGTAGATGGGGACAGCGCAAGAACGAGGACCTGTGGCGTATCAGCAACAAAGCCTCCTATGCCGCAGCCGCAGGCATTGAAGACGACACATTCAGTGAAGAGACGGGCGGTGATGACGACAGCCTTTACGGTTCGGCTGACACAGACTCCACCGACCTGGCCAAGAACGACTCCCTGGAGAACGATCCCCACCACAGAGAATACTACCTGAAGCAGATACCCTTCACCGAAGAGCAGATGGAGGCCTCCAATGCCATCCTGAGCGACGGACTCTACAATGCCGGAATCATGGAGCAGGAGAAACTGGAGAACTGGCTGCTGGCCGAGAAGACCATGCAGCGACTGCTGACCGAATTCCCCGAGCATGAGAACATAGACAACATCTACTACCACTTGTTCCTCCTATATGGACGCCTGGGCGATACCGAGAAGGCGGAATACTACCGCGCCAAGTTGCTGGAGGAATACGCCGACACCAAGCTGGCCGCCCTCCTGGGCAATCCCAACTACGAGATGATAGCCCGCAACGGCACCCACGTCGAGGATTCCGTATATGCTGCCTCATACAATGCCTACCAGGCAGCGGACTATGCCGAGGTAGAGAAGAACTACCAGTTCAGCACCGAGAATTTCCCCACTGGCAAGAATCGCGCCCGCATGCTCTTCATTCGGGCTATGAGCCAGCTCTACGGAGGCGAGCGTGACAGTTTCCTGGTCAGCCTGAAGGAAGTAATCCAGAAGTTCCCCAAGGAGGAAGTCACCGAGATAGCCAACTCCATCGTAAAGGGACTGGATGAGGGACGCCTGCTGATGGACGACCGTTATGATGCCAGCAGCATCTGGGGCCGCAGAACCCGTCAGGCCACCGGAGACAGCACCGAGGTAGTACCCGAGCTCAAGGACGATCGCTACGGCAACTTCGTCTTCGTACTCGCCTACCCCACTAACAGCCTGGACGAGAACCAGCTCCTCTTCGAGGTGGCACGCTACAACTTCACCTCTTATATGGTCAGGAACTTCGACATAGAAATCATTGAGAGCCAAGGCGTCACCATGATGTGCGTAAAGGGATTCCTCTCCTATGACGAGGTCCACTCCTATGCCCAGACACTCTATGCCGACAAGCATATGAACACCCTGCTGGAAGGGATCCGCACCCTGCTGATATCCGAGACCAACCTGAAGATGATAGGAACAGACTTCAGCTTCGATGACTACAAGGCCTTCTATGAGGAGAAGTTCGCTCCGATGGAGATTCCCGAGGACCTGCAGATAGACGAACCCACCGACCTGCAGATCATCGATCCGGACGATTACGTTCCGGAGGAGAAGAAAGAGGAGGAAGCCGAAGAGGAGGAAGATGATTTCCCGTGGGGATTCTGATATTTGACTATAGTATAAGAATTATAATATGGCTGCATACAGACTGCTTTGGGTAGATGACGAGATAGAGTTGCTGAAAGCACATATCCTGTATCTTGAGAAGAAAGGATACATCGTAGAGACCGTAACCAACGGATACGATGCCCTGGACCGTTGCACAGAAGAGACCTTCGACCTCATTCTGCTGGATGAGAACATGCCCGGCCTGAACGGACTGGAGACACTGAACCGCATCAAGGAGCAGACCCCCGGTACGCCCGTAGTCATGGTCACCAAGAGCGAGGAGGAGAATATCATGGAGCAAGCCATCGGGGCCAAGATTGCCGATTACCTGATAAAGCCCGTCAACCCCACACAGATTCTGCTTACCCTGAAGAAGAACCTGCACCAGAAGGAGATAGTGACCGAGCAGCAGACAAGCGCCTACCAGCAGGACTTCGGCAAGATAGGCATGCAGATCAACGATTCCCTGTCACTGGACGAATGGATAGAAGTTTACAAACGGCTCACCTACTGGGAGCTGCAGCTCTCCGAGACAGACAGCGCCATGAAGGAAATGCTGAACATGCAACGCACAGAAGCCAACACAGAGTTCACCAAGTTCATCCGCAAGAACTACATCCGCTGGATGAGCCGGCCCGACGAGCGCCCCGTCATGAGCCCCGACATCTTCAAGCACAGCATCTTCCCCCACCTGAACAACGGCGAGAAAGTATTCCTGGTAGTCATTGACAACTTCAGATACGATCAGTGGCGCATGCTTTACAACGAGATTGCCGACCTCTTCAATATCGAGGAAGACCTGTACTGCAGCATCCTTCCCACAGCTACCCAGTACGCCCGCAATGCCATCTTCAGCGGTTTGATGCCTGATGTGATAGAACGTATGTTCCCCAACCTGTGGGTAGATGAGGACAGCGAGGAGGGCAAGAACCTGAACGAGGCTCCCCTGGTACAGACACAGTTTGACCGCTACAGACGCAAGAACACCTTCAGCTACCACAAGATAAACGACTCGCAGGCTGCCGAGAAACTGGTTCAGCAGTTGCCCAACCTGCAGAAGTATGACCTGAACGTAGTGGTGATGAACTTCATAGATATGCTGAGTCACGCCCGTACCGAGAGCCGCATGGTACGCGAACTGGCCAGCAACGAGGCTGCCTACCGCAGTATTACACAGAGCTGGTTCCGCCACTCCCCCGTCGGCGATCTCTTCCGCAACCTCGCTGCCAGCGACTACACCATCGTACTGACAACCGACCACGGCAGCATCCGGTGCTACAACCCCGTAAAGGTAGTAGGTGACAAGAACACCAACACAAACCTCCGCTACAAGTTAGGCAAGAACCTCAGCTATAACCCCAAGGAGGTATTTGAGATCAAGGAGCCTCATCAGGCAGGCCTCCCCCGTCCCAACCTCAGCACCACCTACATCTTCGCAACAGGCGATAACTTCTTCGCCTACCCTAACAACTACAACTATTACGTACAGTATTATAAGGATACCTTCCAGCACGGAGGCATCAGCATGGAAGAGATGCTGATTCCCCTCATTACGCTGAGAGGAAAGAAAAGATAACAGCCCCCTCCCCGCTCCGCCTTGGAGGAGTGCTAATTAAAAAAACTATGGAGATAATATTTAAAGAAGAGGATATCAGACAGGTTGCCAAGCAGTTTGCAGAATCAATGGGCGAGAACACCGTTTTCGCTTTCTACGGAAAGATGGGAGCCGGCAAGACCACATTTATCAAGGCCGTTTGCGAGCAGTTAGGCGTACAGGATACCGTCACATCACCTACCTTTGCTATCGTAAACGAATATGAGGCAGCCCAGGGCCGCCCCATATATCACTTTGATTTCTACCGTATCAAGAAGGTCTCCGAAGCCTATGACATGGGCTGCGAAGAGTACTTCTACAGCGGCCATCTCTGTTTCATAGAATGGCCCGAACTGATAGAGGAGGTGCTGCCCGAGGAAACGGTCAGCGTCACCATCGAGGCACTGCCCGACGGCCTCAGACGGTTAGTTTTCTAACGACTCACCGTACTCCAGCTCGCCATCCACTACCCAGCGGAGATCCTCGGGGTCAAACTCGCCGATTTTCTCCTTACGGGCCTTCTTGGCAATATAGTCCGCTACGGCATCAATATCGATGTCCACTTCGTCCTCGTCGCCGGTCTTGTCCAGCAACGCCACGTAGTACTCACCTATCACATCCAGGAAGTAATAGAGGTCATCATCCGTGAACTTCTCCTTCACCTCCTGTGGCAGGTAATTCTTGATAAACTCCACCGTCAGGCGGTCATCCTCGGCATCAGCCAGGAAATCATCCTCAATATTTCCCATAAGCTACAAGATGCTCTTCAGTTTCTCCTCAAAGGCAGGACGGGCAGCAGCGCCCACAATCTTGTCCACCACCTCACCGTTCTTGATGAAGAAGATAGAGGGAACGTTACGGACGCCGAACTTCACGGCCAGCTCCTCATCCTCCTCCACATCGCACTTACCGATGATGGCCTGACCCTCATAGTCCTGAGCCAAGGCATCAATGATAGGACCTACACGCTTGCAGGGGCCGCACCATGTTGCCCAGAAGTCCAGAACAATGGGCTTACCCGTTGCTACAAGCTGTTCATAATTCTCACTGTTAATAATCTGTGCCATACCTAATATAATTTATAAAGGGTAAATAAATATAGTTATTTCTCTCTTGCTTTTCAGAATCAGTTAATCCGGTACGTCGCCCACTCGCAGGAATTCAGGTAATCCATCAGCCCTTTTGACACGTGATAGCACTTAGTTCTCGACTTCATGTGCAGCACATGGGCAGATCCGCCGCACACATTCCACTTCACATCAATCATCGGAGCAGACGGTCCGCCGGACCGTTGCTGCCGCATCTCCTGGATATGCCGGCTCAGTTCAGCCACTCCGTTGCTGTCCAGATGGCCCGCATCAAAGGTGATGGTAATGCTGCGTATCAGCTGATCCTTCACATCCGGCAGGAACTCCACCTTTCCTATCTTCAGCTCCAGCAGCTCCTGATTATACCTTCTGGGCTGCACACGTCCCGTTATATACACCAGATTGCCCGTCTGCGACAGATAGCCGCGCCACTGCGCCCAGTCATTGCCGAAGAGCGCAATCTCGCCCGGCCCCGAATAGTCCTCCACCACCACAATGCCGTAGGGCTGGTTCGTCTTGGAGATACCCTGTCGCTTCAGGCCCGTCACTATACCGCCCAGCCTCACATCCGTATTGGCAAACGGTGTCAGGTCATTCAGCTGGTCCATGTGCATGTTGCAGATACCGTTCAGAATCACACTGTATTCGTCCAGCGGATGAGCCGACAGATAGATACCCACCAGGTCACGCTCCTTGTTCAGACGCTCCAGGTCATTCCACCTCTCCGTTACAGGAATAGGCGGCAGATGTCGGTCAATCGAATCCATACCGAAGAGCGAGAACTCCGCCTCCATCTTAGCCTGCTGATACTGGTTGCCATACTTCGCCAGCGAATCCACAAACACCTCACCCTTAGCGTTGGGAGCCACAAACTGCTCCCGGGTAATCTGTTTGGAGAACGCATCAAAGGCCCCGCTCAGCGCCAGACACTCAATACCACTCTTCTTCACCGAGGAAATCGACACACGCTCGGCAAAGTCGAATATATCCTTGAACTTACCGTTCTTCTCACGCTCCGAGATAATAGAAGCGGCAGCTGCCTCACCCAGGCCCTTGATACCGTTCAGGCCGAAGCGGATCTGCTGTTTGTCATTCACACCGAAGTCCGCATGCGATTCATTCACATCCGGGCCCAGCACCTCAATCTTCAGGTTACGGCACTCGTCCAGCAGCTTCGTGATTTCCTTGATATCATCCTTGCGTCGCGTCAGCAGGGCCGCCATGAACTCAGCGGGGTAATGCGCCTTCAGGTAAGCCGTCTGGTAAGCCACCCACGAGTAGCAGGCCGCATGCGACTTATTGAAGGCATAAGAGGCAAACTTCTCCCAGTCACCCCATATCTTGTCCAGTACCGCAGGATCATAGCCACGTTCCTTACCGCCATTGATAAAAAGCGGCTTCATCTCATCAACGATAGCCTTCTTCTTCTTACCCATCGCTTTACGCAAGGCATCACTCTGGCCGCGGGTAAAGCCCGCCAGCAGACGGCTCAGCAACATCACCTGCTCCTGATATACCGTAATACCGTACGTATCCTTCAGGTACTTCTCCATCACTGGGATGTCGTACGTAATCTCCTCCTGCCCGTTCTTACGGCGGATAAACGAGGGGATATAATCCATAGGACCCGGACGGTACAGGGCATTCATGGCTATCAGGTCCTCAAACACCGTAGGCTTCAGTTCCTTCAGGTACTTCTGCATACCGGCCGACTCAAACTGGAACGTACCCACCGTCAGACCCTTCTGATACAACTGGTATGTCAGCTCGTCATCAATGGGGATATGGTCCAGGTCAATGTCCACCCCATGCGCCTCCTTGATAACACGGCACGCCTCCTTCAACTCCGACAGCGTCTTCAGCCCCAGGAAGTCCATCTTAATCAGGCCCGTACTCTCAATCACATGACCGTCATACTGCGTGACAGCCGTCTTGCGGTCCGGGAAGTCAGGGTCGTCAGCCGTAGAGATAGGCACATGATCCGAAATCGGGTCGCGGCAGATGATGAATCCGCAGGCATGAATACCCGTACCACGGATCTGTCCCTCCAGCTGCTGCGCATATTTAATGGTATCCGCCTCGCGGTAGTCGGCCGAGAACTGCGCCGCCTGCAACTCAGGCGTGCATGAAATCGCATTCTTCAGGTTCATCTTCATCCCGTCCGGCAAGCGGTCCGGAATCGCCTTGCACAGGGCATTGCTCCTGTCCAGCGGAAGGTCCTCAACACGCGCCACATCCTTGATACTGTTCTTGGTAGCCATCGTACCGTAGGTAATGATGTGCGCACAGTTCTCATGTCCGTACTTATCCATTACCCATTGCAGCACCTTGCCGCGGCCGTCATCCTCAAAGTCCGTATCAATATCAGGCAATGATATACGGTCCGGATTCAGGAAACGCTCAAACAGTAAGTCATACTTCAGCGGATCCAGCTTAGTGATACCCAGACAATAGGCCACCACACTGCCCGCCGCCGATCCGCGGCCCGGTCCTACCCAGACATCCAGGTCCCGACGGGCCGAGTTGATAAAGTCCTGCACAATCAGGAAGTAACCCGGGAAACCCATCGTCTTCATAATGTGCAGCTCGAAGCGGATGCGGTCATCCACCTCCTGGCTCAGCGGCTCGCCGTATATACGCCTGGCTCCCTCATAGGCCAGCTTGGCCAGGTAGTCAGCCTCAAACTTAATACGGTATATCTTGTCATAGCCGCCCAGCTTCTTAATCTTCTTCTCGCCCTCTTCCCGCGGCAGCGGATTCTCGCCGTTCTCATCGCTGGTAAACTCACGGAACAGGTCCTCCTCGGTAAACTTCTGCCGCCACTGCTCCTCCGTACCGAACTCCTCGGGAATCGGGAAGAAAGGCATAATGGGGTCCGACTCCAGATTATAGGTCTCCACCTTGTCCAGAATCTCAATCGTATTGCCCAGGGCCTCAGGGATGTCCGCAAAGACAGCGTTCATCTCCTCCTTCGTCTTGAACCACTCCTGCTTGGTATAGAGCATGTGAGGCTCGGAAATCTTCTTACCCGTAGAGAGGCACAGCAGTCGCTCATGCGCATCGGCATCCTCGGCATTCACAAAGTGGCTGTCATTGCTGCATATCAGCTTGATATCCAGCTCACGCGCAATCTTTATCATCTCCGCGTTGGCCACCTGCTGCATCGGATACACATCACGGGCAGCTGCCACATTGGGGTCCGTCACCTCATGGCGCTGCAGCTCCAGGTAGTAATCCTCACCGAACACCTCCTTGAACCACCGGGCCGACTGGCGGGCACCCTCCAGGTCACCCTTCAGAATCTTGGACGGAACCTCACCCGCTATACACGCCGAGCAGCAGATAATATCCTCATGGAAACGCTTCAGGTCATCATGGTCCGTTCTGGGCTTATGATAGAAGCCGTCCACCCAGGCACGGGAAACCAGCTTAATCAGGTTCCTGTATCCGTTCAGGTTCTTGGCCAGCAGAATCAGGTGATTACCGCTGCGGTCAACCGTCGGGTCGCTCATATCCTCCTTCCTGCGCCGCGCCACATACACCTCACAGCCGAAGATAGGCTTAAAGGGCTCCAGCCCCTCCTTCTTACGGCCCTTGTTAACGGCATTACAACAGTCAAAGAAATCCTTCACGCCGAACATATTGCCATGATCCGTCAGCGCCATACCACGCATTCCATCCTGTATAGCCTTATCCACCATACGGGAGATAGAGGCCTGGCCGTCAAGCAATGAATACTGCGAATGAACGTGTAAATGTATAAAGTCTTCCATCTTTTTCTGTTATATGCCAATAATTGTACAAATATAGCGTTTTTTTACGAAACCCGAAGTCTTACAGGCCATTTTGTTGAGGAAAAGTCCAAAATTACACCAAAAGTTTTTGCGAAATAACAAAATTACCCTATCTTTGTAACCAAAGTAAAATACCCCTATGGGAAAAAGACTAAAGAAACTAAAGAGAATAAAGAAGATCAGGCTACATCACGAGGGTACCCGCACCTTGGTGCTCGGAGCCCTTTTCCTGCTGACAGCCAACGCCTGCCTGCACTTCGGTCTCTCCAATCAGCTACCCTTTTACCTCTTTGCCGGACTCAGTATCAGCGTATATCTGATACTGGCCAACTTCTTCCAGTGCCCCATCCGCTGCTTCGAGGGCGATACCGAAGGTATTGTCATTGCCCCCGCCGACGGTAAGGTGGTAGTAGTGGAGGAAGTGGAGGAAACCGAATATTTCCATGACAAGCGTATCATGGTCAGTATCTTCATGAGCCTGTTCAATGTGCATGCCAACTGGATTCCAGTTGACGGAACCATCAAGATGGTCCGCCACTATGACGGCAACTTCCACCGGGCCTGGCTGCCCAAGGCCAGCGAGGAGAACGAGCGCTGCACCGTAGTGATAGCCACCCCTGACGGCACCGAGATTCTGGCCCGCCAGATAGCAGGCGCCATGGCCCGCCGCATAGTCACCTATCCCCACGAAGGCGACTCCTGCTTCGTTGACGAGCATCTGGGCTTCATCAAGTTCGGCTCGCGCGTGGACCTGTTCCTTCCCTTAGGAACCGAAGTCTGCGTAAAGCTGGGTGACAAGACAGTAGGCAACGAGACCGTCATCGCCCATTTGAAACCGGCCAGCGAACCGGACGGGAACGATAACCTTTCTTAGTTGACAGTTGACAAATCGCTAACCGCTAACCGCTAATTTTGAATTGAAAATCATGATTTTCTCCCGTCACATTCCCAATACCATAACATGCTGCAACCTGATTAGCGGCTGCATCGCCACAGGCTGCGCCTTTCACGGCCAGTTCCTTTGGGCAGTCATCTGGATTGTAGCAGGAGCCGTCTTTGACTTCTTCGACGGCATGTCAGCCCGTGCACTGGGTGTCTCCTCCCCCATCGGCAAGGAACTGGACTCCCTGGCAGATGTCGTAACCTTCGGCGTAGCCCCCAGCGCCATCGTCTTCTACCTGTTCCACCAGGTACACTACCCCGAGATTCTGATGCCCATAAGGGACATCATCCCCTATACCGCTTTTATAATGGCAGCCTTCTCAGCCCTGCGTCTGGCCAAGTTCAACCTGGACGAGCGTCAGAGCATGGGATTCATCGGCCTGCCCACCCCTGCCAACGCCCTCTTCTGGGGCTCCCTGGTATTGGGGCAGCATGCCTTCCTGGTATCGCTGAAGTTCAATGCCGTGTTCCTCTTCCTGTTCATGCTCCTCTTCTGCATGCTGCTGGTAAGCGAGGTACCCATGCTGGCACTCAAGTTCAAAGACCTCAGCTGGGAACATAACAAGGTCAAGTACATCTTCCTGCTCGGCTGCCTTCCCTGCTTCCTGTTGGGAGCCAGCTGCTTCGCCGCCATCATCGTATGGTATGTGGCGCTATCTATTATCGTGAAGAGGTAGTTCCCTTCATTATCCCCTCAAAGACGGGGCTTAGGTTCCTCTGAGCCAGATAGGTATCAAACCACAGGATGACGGACTCCCCCTTGTTCCCCCTGTCTAATGTCATCCGGTCATACCTTTTATCCACAAAATCCTGCCTAAGTAGTTTCATTTTCATCATATCACGGAAGATGGCATATTCATCCGGTATGCAGATAACTTTTAAGGCAGTTTCCTTGGAGAAACCGTTCCCGCTGGCCAAAACAGCGGAATA